>NZ_JBDJKU010000094.1:0-12388 GCF_039673015.1 Stenotrophomonas sp. TWI1409 | reverse complement strand
CTGTGGGTTTGCGGGGTGTGAGCCGCATGGATGCGGCGACCAAGGCTACATGGACGTACTTGCGCCGTCCCCGCAAACCCACAGTGCCCCGCCATCCCACGGAATGCACGCTGTTGCTGTTGCTTCGGCCGTTGCCGTTGCGTCTGCGGGTGCAGGGCGCAGCCCTGCCGAAAAACCTACTTTACCCGACGACCCGAACGGTCGATGAGGAACCGCTCTCCGCCTTCCATCGGCGTGTGGCCATCGGCATCCGGCGTACCACGACGGCAACCATTGCAGACCTCGGCCACGCCATCCTGGAACGGCCACCCGAAATCGAACGTGCCGGGCACCACCTGGCGGAACTTCAGATCGAAGTAGGCCACGCGGTTGCCGACGCGGGCGCGCAGCAGGCCTTCCTGCGGTGTTTCCGGACCGTTGTCCCAGGTCAGTACCGGCAGGCTGCGGCCTTTGCGGTTGACGTAGTGGAAGCCTTGGTCGGCGTACACCACGGCCAGGCCATGGTCGTCGTAATTCAGGTCCTTCAAGGTGTCGGCACTGATCTTCGGCCGGTGATCGACCACTTCGCAGTTGGGCAGCGGCCAGAATCCGTGTTCGTCGGTCAGCAGCTTGCACGCCGGTGCCTGTGCCGCTGCATTGGCACTGACCAGCACGCCAAGCAGGACCAGCGACCGCGCGAAGCGGCCGCTGGCAGGGGCAGGGTGGGCCTGCCTCACGATCACTTGGCCTCGGCCTTGCGCTCGAATGCGGTCGGCGCCGGCAGCTGTACCGGCACGCCCTTGTCGTCGCAGGTGCCGGCCTGGCACAGGCGCTCGCGCAGGGCCGGGGTGGCCTGCACGATCATGTGGTAGATCGCGTTCTGTTCCAGCGTGCCGCGGATCGCCTTGCTGCCCGGGCCGCGTGCCCAGATACCGACGTCTTCGCCGCCGTGCGACTCGGACTTCATCGGCACCAGTGCTTCCTGCATGTAGTCCGGATGCTCGGTGTCGACCTCGCGCAGGTTCGGGCGGCCGTTGGCCGGTTCGAAGCTGCTCGGGTTGTGCGGGTAACGCTTCGGACCGGCCGGCTGCTGGTTGCTGCTGCCGGTATGGCCCGGGCCATTGGCGTAGCTCAGGGTGGTGTACGGCTGGCCGGTGCCGTCCAGCGCGTAGTCCAGCTTGCCGGCGCCGTCTTCGCCGCCCTTGTCCTTCACCTTGCCCAGGATCGGGTTGCCGCGCGCCGGGTAGCCGACGAAGTTCAGGGTGTGCGAGTGGTCGGCGGTGACGATGATCAGGGTATCGTCGGCCGAGGTCAGTTCGTTGGCCACGCGCACCGCGTCGGACAGGGCCACGGTCTCGGTCAGCGCACGGTAGGCGTTGCCGCTGTGGTTGGCGTGGTCGATGCGCGCGCCTTCGATCATCAGCACGTAGCCTTCCTGGTGCTTGGCCAGGTTCTTGATGGCTGCCGCCGTCAGTTCGGCCAGGCTCGGCTCACCGCCCGGATCCTGCGGGCGCTCGTACTCGTAGCGCATGTGGTCCGGCTCGAACAGGCCAAGGATGGCCGGCGCATTCGCGGCGGCGGCCAGCTGCTTGCTGTTCCACACGTAGGCACCCTGCGGATGCGCCTGCTGCCATTCCTGCACCAGGCTGCGGCCGTCCAGGCGCTGGCCGACCTTGTCGTCGTACTCGGGATCGCGCTCTTCCACGGTGGTGAACTCACCACGGCCACCGCCGAGGGCGACCAGCGGGCCACGGCCATAGCGCGAGGTGGACAACAGCTGCTGGGCGATGTCCTTGCAGCCGGCGGCCTTCGCGGCTTCGGTCAGGTCGGTGTCGTTTTCCCAGTTGCGCTCGGGCGAGTGCGCGTAGGTGGCGGCCGGAGTGGCATGGGTCAGGCGCGCGGTGGACACCACGCCGGTAGCCAGACCGGCGCTGTCGGCCAGCTGCAGCCAGGTCAGCAGGCCCTTGGATAGGCTGTCGGCACAGTCGGTCCGGCTGCCGGCGCTGACGCCGATCGCACCCATGTGGGTCTTCACGCCGGTGGTGATGGCGGTCATGGTGCCGGCCGAATCGGGCGTCTGCGAATCGGTGTTGTAGGTCTTGCTGAATGCCGTGGCCGGGAAGCGCTCCCAGGACAGCAGGTTCTCTTCACCCGAGCCGCCCTTCTGCTGGCCTTCGTAGATGCGCGAGGCGGCCACCGTGGTCAGGCTCATGCCGTCGCCGAGGAACAGGATGACGTTCTTGGCCTTGCCGGACATCGCGCCGTTGGCGGCGGCCTGGGCGGCGCCGCTGCGGTACCACCACTGCGGGGTCTCGCCGGCCGGATGGGCAACGGGGTTGACGGCGACCTTCACGCCGGCCGGGGCGGACGCGGGGGTGGTGCTGGCGCAGGCGCCCAGCAGCAGGGTGGTGGCGCAGGCGGCCAACAGGGAGACGGAACGGCGCATGGACGCAGGGATCTCACAAACTGTAACGGGACGTTCATTATGCCCGCCCTCGCAAGGCACGCCGATGACACACTGATTTGCCGGCCGGGCGGTCGTTCTGCGGGCCGCCTTGGGCTATCGTGCCAGCATCCCTTCCTTCCCCTCTGGATTGCCTATGAAGCTGGTCTCTGCCTGGCTGCGGATTCCATTCTGGCAGCGCGTGGTCGGTGGCTTCGTGCTCGGCGCGCTGGCCGGCTGGGCGCTCGGCCCGGCCGCGGAAACGTGGTTCGGCCCGCTCGGCGAGCTGTACGTCACCCTGATCAAGATGATCGCCGTGCCGCTGGTGTTCTTCGCGGTCATCAACGCAATCTCGTCGCTGCACGGCCAGAAGTCGGTCGCCGCGCTCAGTGGCCGCACCTTCCTGTGGTTCGTGATCACCGCCGCGTTGGCGGTGTGCGTCGGCCTGGGCGTGGGTACCGTGCTGCAGCCCGGCGCCGGTGGCCTGCAGCTGTCGATGGCCAGCAACTACGTGCCGCGCGAAGTGCCCAGCGTGGTGCAGGTGCTGCTGGACGTGGTGCCGGCCAATGTCTTCTACGCGCTGTCCGGCATCGGCACCAAGGTCAATGCGGCCGGTGAAACCGTGCTGGCTGCCGGTCGCGGCTCGATCCTGCCAGTGATCTTCTTCGCTGGCCTGGTGGGCTTTGCCATCGTCAAGCTGGGCGAGAAGGTGACCGAGGCGCGCAAGCTGGTCGGGCAGATGAGCGACATCATGATCCAGGTGACCCGCTTCGTGCTGGAAGTCACCCCGATCGGCACCTTCGGCCTGATTGCCGGCCTGGTCGGCAGCTACGGTTTCGAGAAGCTGCTGCCGCTGGGCCACTTCGTGCTGGCGCTGTACGTGGCCTGCGCACTGCACATCGTGGTGGTCTACAGCGCACTGCTGCTGGCGCACGGCCTGAACCCGTTGAAGTTCTTCCGTGGCGCGGCGCCGGGCATGCAGGTCGCCTTCGTCAGCTCGTCCAGCTTCGCAGCGATGCCGGTGGCGTTGCGCTCGATCACCCACAACCTGGGCGTGAACAAGGACTACGGTTCGTTCGCGGTGCCGCTGGGCGCCAGCATCAAGATGGATGGCTGCGGCGCGATCTACCCGGCGCTGTGCGCGGTGTTCATCGCGCAGTACAGCGGTGTGCCGCTGACCCCGGAGCAGTACGTGGTGGTGCTGATCGCCTCGGTGCTGGGCAGCTTTGGTACCGCCGGCGTGCCGGGTACCGCGGTGATCATGGCCACGGTGGTGCTGAGCGCAGCCAATCTGCCGCTGGAGACCATCGGCTACCTGTATGCCATCGACCGCATCCTGGACATGATGCGCACGATGACGAATGTGACGGGCCAGATGCTGGTGCCGGTGATCGTGGCCAAGGAAACCGGCCTGCTTGACCAGGCGGTGTATGACAACCCGTCCAGCAATGTGGGTGTGGATGATCCCGACCCGACACCGCCACGCGCCTGAGGTTGCGTGGAGATGAAAGGCCCGCCCTGAACGGCGGGCTTTTTGTTTTGGAGCTGACTGGCGCGGTGCCGATCAGGGTAGGTCCCCGGTAGATCCACGCCATGCGTGGATGGCCGCAGTGCCGACCAAGGTCGGCACCCAGTGGGGGCGCAAACAAAAAAGCCGCTGCAGGGCAGCGGCTTTCTCGTGTCAGGCGGCGCGGTGGCGCCAGCGGGTCAGAGATCGACCCGGCGGGCCTGCATGAACTTGTTGCCCCAGTAGCCGCTGAGCAGGGTGTCCACGCGGACGTCCTTGCCGGAGCTCGGTGCGTGCAGGAAGCGGCCATCGCCAACATAGATGCCGACGTGGTCGACGCGGCCCTTGCGGCCGAAGAACACCAGGTCACCGGCAGCCAGTGCGGTGCGATCATTGATCAGTTCGGCGTTGTCATCGTGCGCCATTTCGCGGGAGACGCGCGGCAGCTCGATACCCAGGGCCGAGCGGAACACGTAACCGACCAGGCCGCTGCAGTCGAAACCGCTGTCCGGGTTGCTGCCACCCCAACGGTACGGGGTGCCCAGCAGGGTCATCGCGCGGCGCAGCAGCGATTGCACCTTGCCGTTGTCGGCGGCGGTGCCGACAACGCTGCCATTGGCGGCGCTGCTGGTGTCGTAGTTGGCGAGCAGGCGGCTGAGATCACCGGCCACCACGGCCGAGCGGTCCATCAGCGGAATGGTGTCGTTGGCAGCCAGGTGCGGCAGCAGGGCGGCCAGCGTGGCGCTGGCGGCGGCATCGACGCGGCTGCGCTGCGGAGCGGCAGCCTCGGCCTTGGCGGCCGGTCGGGCGGTGCTCTCGGCCACCGGGGCCGGGGTCACATCGGAACGGTTCGGAGCAGTCTGCGACCAGGCCGGAAGGCTGGTCAGGCACAGTGCCAGGCCAAGCAACAGCGGGCGGGCACTACGTGAAGATACGGAAGTCTGGCCTTCGCTTTTCAGGTCGTCAGTCGTCACGCGTCGGTCACAGGAAAAAAACGATGGGGCATCATGCCCTGTAAAAGCGGCAATAAGTTAAAAATTCCGTTAGAAAATCGTTAGTTGCATGGTGATGTGCGTCACAATTTTGAACATATCGCCTGTTCATCTTAGCGAAGGACGCGTTTCGCCCCGGTGTAGTGGTCCTTCCAGTACGGACCGCTGAGCGAGTCCAGCCGGACCGTGCCACCGGTGCTCGGCGCGTGCACGAAGCGCCCTTCACCCACATAAATGCCGACATGGGTGACGCTGCCGCGGCTGCCGAAGAACACCAGGTCGCCGGTGGCCAGGCGCTGCGGGTCGATCTTCGGGCCCTGTACCGCCGCCAGGTCGCGCGAGGTGCGTGGCAGCTTCAGGTCCAGCATCTCGCGGTAGACGTAGGCGACCAGGCCGCTGCAGTCGAAGCCGGAGTCGGGGGTATTGCCGCCATAGCGATAGGGGGTGCCGACCAGGCTGATGGCGCGCATCAGCACCGAGTTGGCGGCCTCGGGATTGTCCGGCACGGTCTTCGGCCAGTTTGCGGTTGGCGGTGGTGGCGCGGGACGGGTGGCCTTGCCGCCGCCGCAGGCGGTCATCAGCAGGGGCAGGACCAGCAGCAGGGCCGGGGCGAGGAACCGGCGGGGGCCGGACGAAACTGGCGTGATGTGCATGATCTCCGGATAATGCGCCACCTTGGATTGGCCGTCATGATGGCGGCGTCCCCGCCGGGCGACAACCCGCCCCAACCCGCCTGCCTCCGGCAGATCCAGACAGAGTTGCGCATGAAGATCGAAAAAGACCGCGTTGTCCGCTTCCACTACACCGTTTCCGAAGTCGGCCAGGAGCCGATCGAATCGTCCAAGGACCGCGGCGAGCCGCTGGCGATCCTGATCGGCCACGGCAACATCATCCCGGGCCTGGAAAACGCCATGATGGACAAGGAAGCCGGCGCGACCTTCAGCGTCGACGTCAACGCAGCCGATGCCTACGGCGAGCGCCGCGAGGGCCTGTCCCAGCGCGTGCCGAAGAAGCACTTCGGCAACACCAAGCTGGCTCCGGGGCAGCAGGTCGTGCTGCAGACCAACTTCGGCCCGCGTGCGGTGACCGTGCAGAAGGTCGGCATGAGCGTGGTCGATGTTGACCTGAACCACCCGATGGCCGGCAAGGACCTGCACTTCGACGTGGAAATCGTCGATGTGCGCGAAGCCGGCAAGGAAGAAATCGACCACGGCCACGTCCACGGCGACGGCGGTCACCAGCACTGATCGCAGTGCGATCGTGATGGCAGCAACGGCCCGCTTCGGCGGGCCGTTGCGTTTGTGGAACACGGCGCGGCCATCCATGGCGCGCAGGCCGGCGGCATAATGGCGGACCTGCCCGACGGACGCCCTGTGAACGCCGCTTCTCCTTCCCTGCAGCCGGTGGCTTCCGGCGAACGCATCGCCGTGCTTGACGTGCTGCGCGGTGCTGCGCTGCTGGGCATCCTGCTGATGAACATCGAGGCCTTCAGCGGGCCGCTGGACCTGGCGTTCACCGGCATCGACGTGCACTGGCAGGGCATCGACTACTGGGCCGATGCCTTTGTCTACGTGTTCGTGCAGGGCAAGTTCTTCACCCTGTTCTCGTTGCTGTTCGGTGCCGGCTTCGCGGTGATGGCGCAGCGCGCTGAGGCCGCCGGGCGCGACTTCACCCCGTTCTACCTGCGCCGCAGCGCTGGCTTGCTGCTGATCGGTCTGTGCCATGCACTGCTGGTCTGGTCCGGCGACATTCTGGTGATGTATGCACTGATCTCGTTGCCGCTGCTGGCCTGCCGTGAGGCGCCACGCAGCTGGCTGCCGTGGATGGGGCTGATGGTCTACCTCGGCGGTGTGGCGATGATGCTGCTGGTCGGCGCGATGGTGTCGATGGCTTCGGCCGAAGATGTGCAGGGCATGCTTGCTGAGGCGCAGCGGAGCACTGAGCTGCAGCGGCAGGTGTACGGGCAGGGCAGCTGGGCGCAGGCCAATGTGCAGCGCCTGAATGAGTTCGGTACGTCGATGGGGGCGCTGCTGATCACCGGCCCGGAAGTGCTGGGCATGTTCCTGATCGGCAGCTGGTTCGCCGGCAGTGGCGCGCTGGCGGCGCCGGAGCGCTTCCCGCGGCTGTACGCGTCGCTGCGCTGGATCGCGTTGCCGCTGGGCCTGCTGGTCACGTTGATCGGCGTCGCCTGGAAACCCTACCTGGCACCGGGCGCCTACAACCTTCCGGTGACGGCGGCGATGGGCCTGGTGACCATAGGCGGCCTGCCGATGTGCCTGGGCTATCTGGCGTGGATCGTGCACTGGCGCACGCGGCTGGCCTGGCTGGCGCCGGTGGGGCGCATGGCGCTGACCCATTACCTGGCGCAGTCGCTGGTCTGCACGCTGCTTTTCTATCACTACGGACTGGGATGGTTCGAGGTGATGCCGCGCAGCGTGCAGCTGCTGTTCGCACTACTGCTGTTCGCTGTGCAGGTGGGCATTTCGCACGCGTGGTTGCGCCGCTTCCGTTTCGGGCCGATGGAATGGCTGTGGCGTGCGATGACCTACCGGCAGTGGCCGCCGATGCGGCGCGGGGCCGGGCAGGGCTGATCGATGCAGGGCGCGCGCGAGGATGTGATCGTGGTCGGCGCCGGTGCCATTGGACTGGCCGTCGCGCTCGCGCTGCGCGCACAGGGCCGGCAGGTACGCGTGATCGACCGTGGGCGTGTCGGCGGCGCGACCTCGCATGGCAACTGCGGCACCATCACCCCCAGCCACGCGCCGCCGCTGCCAGCGCCTGGCGTACCGTTGCGCGCGCTGCGCTGGATGCTCGATCCGCGTGCGCCGTTGTACGTGCGTACGCGACTGGACCCTGCATTGTGGCGCTGGCTGCTGCAGTTCAGCGCACGCTGCAATGCCCGCGACTGGCTGCAGGCCACGCACGCCCGCGCTGCGCTGCTGAATGATTCCCGGCTGCGTCTGGCCGAGTGGGTGCAGGTGCATGCGCTGGACTGCGAATTCGATACCCGTGGTCTGGACTACGTGTTTGGCGATGCCCGCAATTTCGATCACCACGCCGCCGAGTGTGAGGCACTGAACGCGCAGGGCATCGCCACGGCGCGCATCGACGGCGCCGACTATGCGCGCGACAATCCAGCTTTCCATGATCGCATTGCCGGCGCGATCCACTTCCCCGGCGATGCGCAGCTGCGTCCGGACCGCTACACCGCCGAACTGGCACGCGTGCTGCGTGCACAGGGCGTGGTGATCGAGGAGCAGGCGGACATGCAGGATTTCAGCACCGACGCGCAGGGTGTGCGCGTGCACGTCGGCGAACGCACGCTGCACGCACGCGAGCTGGTGCTGGCCACCGGACCGTGGTCGCCGCGCTGGGCACGGCAACTGGATCTGCGCGTGCCGATCCAGCCCGGCAAGGGCTATTCGCTGACCTGGTCGCGACCGGTGCAGGTGCCGCAGCGCCCGGTGGTGCTGAAGGACCATTCCGTGTTCGTGATTGCCTGGCGCGAGGCGTTACGACTGGGCGGCACCATGGAATTCGCCGGTGCCGACCCGCAGCTGCGCACGGCCCGCCTGCAGGCCCTGCAGCAGGCCGCCGACCGCTACCTGCGCGCGCCACGCGGTGCGCAGCTGCAGGAGCAGTGGTGCGGGTGGCGCCCCATGAGCGTGGACGACGTGCCATTGATCGGCCGCGCGCCCGCACATCCTCACGTCTGGCTTGCAGCGGGGCATGGCATGCTCGGCATCAGCATGAGCGCCGGCACCGGCCAGCTGATCGCCGATCTCGTCTGCGGCCGCACGCCAGCGATCGATCCTGCCCCTTACCGACCCGAGCGATTCCGATGAGCACTGCACCCTATGATTACGACCTGATCGTCCTTGGCGGCGGCTCCGCCGGCCTGGCTGGTGCGATCCGTGCCGCGCAGCATGGCAAGCGCGTGGCAATGCTGGAGCCCGGTGAGCTGGGCGGGACCTGCGTCAATGTTGGCTGCGTGCCGAAGAAGGCGATGTGGCTGGCGGCCGACCTGCACGAGCGCATCGGCCTGGCCAGTGCGATGGGCTTCGATGTTCAAGCGCGCCCGGCGCTGTCGTGGAAGGAACTGGTGATCCATCGCCAGGCCTACATCAGCAACATCCACACCAGCTACCACAAACGCCTGGATGAGACCGGCGTGGTGCGCATTCCGGCGCGCGGCCATCTGCTCGATGCGCATACCGTGGCCTGCAGTGATGGCGTGCGTTACAGCGCCGAGCACATCCTGATCGCCACCGGCGCGCACCCGCTGCGTCCTGATATCCCCGGCGCGGAACTGGGCCTGGTCTCCGATGATTTCTTCGACCTGCGTGCGGCGCCGGCCGAGGTGGCGATCATCGGCGGTGGCTACATCGCGGTGGAGCTGGCCGGCCTGCTGCAGGCACTGGGCAGCAAGGTGAGCCTGCTGGTGCGTGGCCAGCGGCTGCTGGATCGCTTCGATTACGAGCTGACTGATCAGCTGGCCGAGAACCTGAAGCAGCAGGGCGTGCGCATCCATTTCGGCTATCGCCTGCGCGAATTGCAGCGCGATGGCGAACGCGTACGTGCGTTCGGCCATGACGGCCCGCTCGACAGCGTGTTCGACGCGGTGTTCTTCGCCACCGGCCGCCGCGGCAACAGTCGTGATCTGGGCCTGGAAGCGCTCGGCATCGGCATTGGCGAACACCAGCAGGTGCAGGTGGACGAATGGCAGACCACCAGCGTGCCGAGCGTGCACGCGGTGGGTGACATCGCCGGCAAGGTCGGCCTGACCCCGGTGGCGGTGGCTGCTTCGCGACGGTTGATGGATCGCCTGTTCGGTGGCCGCCCGCAGTCGAAGATGGATTACGAGAACGTGGCCAGCGTGGTGTTCTCGCACCCGCCGCTGGGTGCGGTGGGCATGAGCGAGGAAGAAGCGCGCGCGCGTTTCGACCAGGTGAGCGTTTACCACAGCCGTTTCCGACCGATGCTGCAGGCGCTGGCCAACGGTACACAGCGCAGCCTGTTCAAGATGGTCTGCGCCGGCCCGGAAGAACGCGTGGTAGGTATCCACCTGCTGGGCGAAGCGGCCGACGAGATCCTGCAGGGTTTCGCGGTGGCGGTGAAGATGGGCGCGACCAAGGCCCAGTTCGATGACACCGTGGCGATCCACCCGACCTCGGCCGAGGAAGTGGTGTTGATGCGCTGACCTGCGGTTGCTGCAGAGCCGAGCCCAGGCTCGGCCGTCGCTCTTTGTAGAGTCGAGCCATGCTCGACTGCGGTGGAAAGACAGTCGAGCATGGCTAGCCTCTACAAGGCGGGCACCGGACGCCCCCGTGCGACAATGGGCGCCCCCACGCTTTCCCGGGCCGCTCCGAGCGGCCCGCCGTCGTCCTGATGTCCAATCCCGCTTCCCGTATCGCCACCGCCTCCCCACGCATTGCGCTGGGGGGTATCGGCCTGGCAGCGATCGGCGCCATCGCTGCTTCCGGCAAGGCGATCATCGTCAAGCTCGGCCTGCGTCACGGCGTGGATGCCACCACGCTGCTTGCCCTGCGCATGCAGATGGCGCTGCCGCTGTTCGTTTTGATGGCGCTGTGGGCCGCGCGTCGGGCCGAACCACTGTCCTGGGCCGACCGTGCCCGCGTGCTGTGGCTGGGTTTCACCGGCTACTACCTGTCCAGCCTGCTCGACTTCCAGGGCCTGCAGTACATCAGCGTGACGCTGGAACGGCTGATCCTGTACTTGAACCCGACCCTGGTGCTGCTGATCAACGTGCTGCTGGCGCGCCAGCGGCCGGGCCGATGGCAGATCGGCGCGCTGGTGCTGAGTTATCTGGGCGTGCTGCTGGCGTTCGGCCATGACCTGCAGCGCGAGGGTGGGCAGATCATCTTTGGCAGCCTGCTGGTGCTGGGCAGTGCGCTCAGCTATGCGCTGTACCTGTTCGGCAGCGGGCAGGTGGTCGCGCGTATCGGAGCGGTGCGGCTGACCGCTTACGCCAGCTGCGTGGCCAGCGTGCTGGTGCTGCTGCATTTCGCGGTGACCCATCCGCTGCCGTTGTTGTGGCAGGCGCCTGCGCCGGTGCAGTGGCTGTCGCTGGTCAATGCCACCGTGTGCACGGTGCTGCCAGTGCTGGCGATCATGCTGGCGGTACAGCGCGTGGGTTCGTCGCTGGCCGCGCAGGTCGGTATGCTGGGCCCTGTTTCCACCATCGTGATGAGCCTATGGCTGCTCGACGAACCGATGGGGCCGGCGCAGATCGCCGGCACCGTGCTGGTGCTGATCGGCGTTCTGCTGGTAACCCGCCTGCGGCGCTGACGCCGGAGCAGGCGCGTGCGCGCATCCTGGCGGTGATCCGCGCGATCCCGGCGGGGCAGGTGATGGGCTATGGGCAGGTGGCGATGCGCGCGGGCCTGCCCGGGCGTGCACGCCTGACCGCGCGCATCCTGGGCCAGAACGACGACCCGGACCTGCCTTGGCACCGCGTGTTGCGCTCGGATGGGCGCATTGCCATGGAAGAAGGGTCGGCCGGCTGGCGCGAGCAGTCACAGCGGTTGCGCGCCGAGGGCGTGCGGGTGGAGAACGGCCGGGTGCGGATGCCGGCGGCTGATCCGGCGGCAGCACCGGATGCCGCTGTGTGGGGTCCGGGCTGAGCAACGCTGGCGACTGAACAGGCCGCGCCTGCCGGTCGCCAACAAGACACGGTGCTGCGGCTATGATGGAGGCCGTTCCATGCCGGTGCTCCCATGTTCCCGCGACTGCCTACCGTCACCAAGGCCCTGCTGATCGCCAATGCGATCCTGTTCCTGCTGCAGCAGCCGTTCCTGCTCGGCATGCAGACCTTCGAGCCGTTCATGCTGCAACCCCTGCAGCAGGGCTTCGACGCATTCTCGCCGGGCGGCAACTTCCAGCCCTGGCAGCTGCTGACCTACGGCTTCCTGCATGGCAGCTTCGGCCATCTGTTCTTCAACATGCTGGCGGTCTTCATGTTCGGCGCGCCGCTGGAGCAGACCTGGGGCGAGAAGCGCTTCCTGCTCTATTACCTGGTGTGCGTGGCCGGTGCCGGCGTCTGCCAGCTGCTGGTGGGTACGCTGCTGGAAAACCCGGCCACGGTGCTGGGTGCTTCCGGTGGCGTGTTCGGCCTGCTGCTGGCCTACGGCATGCTGTTCCCCAACCAGCGGGTGATGCTGCTGTTCCCGCCGATCCCGATGAAGGCGCGTACCTTCGTGATCCTGTTCGGCGTGGGCGAGCTGGTGCTGGGCATGACCGGCTGGCAGCCGGGCGTGGCCCACTTCGCACACCTCGGCGGCATGCTGTTCGGCTGGTTGCTGATCCGCTACTGGCGCGGGAAATCGCCGTTCAACAAGCGCCGCCCGCCTGGCCCACCGAAGCGCCCGAACCATCTGCGCTGCGTCAAATGATCCGATGGATAATTTGACGCTGTTGGGGCCGACGGTGGGTCGGCACGCCTTGTCC
>NZ_JBDJKU010000093.1:0-12515 GCF_039673015.1 Stenotrophomonas sp. TWI1409 | reverse complement strand
GGATGGGGATCGCTCGACTCGTCTGTCGGCTAGTATCCGCAGATGCATGCTTGACGGTCCCTCCACCCTGGCTCCTACATACCTCGTAGGAGCCGGGAGGAACATACAAGCATGGCTCGACTCTACAAAAACGGGGTGGAGCGGTGGCTTACACCGGGTAGCCGGTAGCTTCCCGGGCCTTCTTCCAGGCACTTTCGAATTCGCGCGCGGAGATTTCGTCGTCTTCGTCGAAATCCAGGAACGACACCGGCTGGTCGGCCAGCAGGAAGCGGTCATCGCTGTGGGCGTGCTCGTCGGCCCAGACCATCTTGGTGCCGTAGATCTCCACCTGGCGCACGATCTTCTCGCCACGGGCTTCCATCAGCACGTTGCCCTTGCCCAGGCCCGATTCGGCCCAGTGCTTGTAGTACTTCTTCGCGGCGGATTTCGCGCCGGGTTTTGCGTTGTGCTTTGCGTAGGTCATTGCAGAGGTCCTGGCCGCATGCGCGGTCGGAAAGTTCGGAATGGCGCCATTATCGCCCGACCTCGCAGCGCGCAGGTGAGTGCTTCACCGGGCCGACGCAGGCAACGCCACGCCCTTCGGCCACAGCATCCAGATGTTGCCCTTCTGCTTCATGTCGCCGGCCAGCTTGCCTGCGGCATCGCCACTGCCCCAGTACAGGTCCGCGCGCACTTCGCCGGCAATGGCGCCGCCGGTGTCCTGCGCGGCCACCGGGCGCACCACCGGGGTGCCGTCCGGGCGCGTGGTGGACAGCCACAGCAGGCTGCCCAGCGGCACCACGGTGCGATCCACCGCCACGCTGTAACCAGCGGTGAGCGGCACGTTCAGTGAACCACGCGGGCCTTCCGGGCTGTCCGGGTTGCGCACGAAGAACACGTAGCTGGGGTTGCTGCGCAGCAGTTCCGGCACGCGCGCGGGATTGGCCCGGGCCCAGGCGCGGATCGCATCCATGGTGACGTCTTCCTTCTTCAGCTGGCCCTGGTCGACCAGCCAGCGACCGATCGCGCGGTAGGGGTGGCCGTTCTGCTCGGCATAGGCCAGCCGTACCTGCGTGCCGTCGCCCAGGCGCACCCGGCCCGACCCCTGGATCTGCAGCAGCTGCAGGTCCATCGGGTCGGTCAGCCAGGCCAGTACCGGCGCCTTGGCGCCCTTGGCCGCGATGGTGCCGGCGTCGTCATAGGGCTTGAGCACCTTGCCCTCGACGCGCCCGCGCAGGCGCTTGCCCTTCAGTTCCGGGTAGACGCTGTCCAGCTGCACCACCACCAGATCATCGGGCGTGCCGTACACCGGTACAGTGGCAGCAGCCGTGCGGGTGAGGCTGCCGGGGTAGATCGGCTCGTAGTAGCCGGTAATCAGCCCGTCGGCCTGGTGGCCGCCGGCACGCAATGCATAGACATCCAAATCGCGCTGCAGGAACTGGCGGATCGCCGCCGGGTCCTTGTCCGAAACCGTCGCGGCGGTGGCGCAGGGTTTGGCCCAGACCGCATCGTTCTTCAGGCGGGTGCAGCTGCTGCGCCAGGCGACGAAACCGGCCTGCAGGTCGCTGTCGGAGACCGGTGGCAGTGCACTCCATGCGGCCTTGGCATAGGTGGCAGCGGGCGGCGTGACCGGCGTCGGCACTTCGGTTCCGGTGCGGGGAGCGGTGGTGGAGCAGCCGGCGAGCACAGCCAGCGCAACAAGGCCCAAGCTCGTGCGGTTCAGGGGGGCAATGATGTCTTTCATTGCCCCAATGTAGAGGAAACAGCACGGTGCCGGACGCGCCGGGTGCCCGGCACCACGCTCTCCCTTCAGCGTCCGCCACTGCCCAGCAGGCCACTGTTGCTGGTGGCGAACACCGGCGGCGGTACGTCCAGCTCGGCATCGTTCACGATGCGACCGGCCAGGAAGTCGACGATGCTGCGGGCAATGGCAGGATTGCCGGTCCACAGCTCGTGGTGATGGCTGGCGTTGCGCACCAGCAGCGAGCGGCCATGGCTGAAGCCTGGACGCAGCGCATCGGCGTTGGCCGGTGGCGTGCGCCCATCCAGCGTGCCGCTGATGAACAGCACCGGCACGTCGCTGCGCAGCGGCCCGCGGAAGGATTCGCCCAGATCGGCCAGACCCAGGCCGTTGCCGATGGCGGGGAACGGGAAGTTCAGGGCGTCGCCGAACAGGCTTTCGCGTGCCTGCGCTTCCACCCGCGCCAGGCGCTGCGGGCTCTGCCCGGAAGCCACGTCCATGGCCAGCCCCATCGCCGGGTACTGGGCGAACTGTGCGCGCACGATCAGCACCAGATCGGCCAGCGGGTCGTAGTTGCCGCGCTCGGCCTCGCGGAGTATCAACGGCAGCCACTGCTGGGTATGTCGCTGGCCAAGAGCATTGGCAATCAGGATCTGCGCATCGAATTCACCGATGGTCACCTGGCGACCGTCATGCATGCGGCTGCGACCCTGTCGCGGCTGCTCACGCAATGCCTGCAGCACGCGCTTTGCCGATCCGGCCAGATCGTCGAAGCCGTCCCTGCGGGCCAGTGGCGTCAGTTCCTGTAGCAGCGCATCGCTGCTGAGCGGCAGCTTCAGTGTGTCATCGGGGCCTTCGGTGCCCATCAGCACGACGCGTTCCAGATCTTTGCCGTGCAGGCGCACCGTCGCAAGCGCCAGGTGGGTGCCGTAGCTCATGCCCCACAAGCTGATCCTGGGCACACCCAGTGCGCGCCGCAGATCATCCAGGTCATCGGCACTCTCGGCGGTCGTATAGGCGCCCAGATCGACGCCAGCCTGACGCCAGAATTCCACGCACTTGGCAGCCGTCGCCTGCAATGCGGCCAGGGCCGCATCGCGCTGCAGTGGTTGGCCATCGTCGAAGCGGGTTTCATGCGGACACTCCGGCGGTGGTTCAGACAGACCGGCACCTCGCTGGTCGAGCAGCAGCACGTCGGCTTCGCGTCGGACCTGGTCGAACACCGGCCAGCGCGGGCCGCGCGCGGTATCGATGCCGGAACCACCCGGGCCACCGGCCAGATAAACCACGGGGGCGCTGCGGCCATTGCCACCGGTTGCACGCAGGCGTACCACCTTCAGCCCCATGCGCGGTCCGTCTGGCTCGCTGTGTCGGCGCGGCACTTCCAGCACGGCGATCTCTGCAGGGATGGCGCCATGTGCTCTGGTCTGCAGCGTGTACGGCTCGAACACCAATGCCCTAGGCGTGGCCTGCGCCGGCATGGCCGCAGCGAGCGCCAGACAGAACGTGGCCACCGTGGCGACCAGGGCAGAGCGACGAGGATGGAGACTGCTGGACGATGTGCAGGCGTTGCGGCTCATGGTGGGCTCCAAAGGAGGGACGTGCGCGGTCAGCATCGGCTCGATCACAGGGCTGTGGGGGCACCCGCCTGCCGAACGTCTCCAAAAGGCGGTCCAATGGCTCCACGCAACCGATACGATGGCCGCCATGCAGATCCCACGTACCCTGGCTGTTCTTGCTCTGCTGCTTGCGGCGGTGGCCGCATGGCTGGTCGTGTCGACGCCACCCGCCGGCGTGGTGTTCGTGCAGGGGGCGCAGATGGCACCTGCGGACGCCGGGGCATCCAGCCCCCTGCCTGCGCGGCCGCCGCAGGACCTGGCCTGGCGTCCGCTGGATCAGCAGCAGCTGGCGCAGTGGCGCGGCCCGTACTGGCTGCGCTGGCAGGTGCCGGCGCCAACCGGCACCGACGATCATGACCGCACGTTGCGGCTGTCGCTGCGCGCTGCCAGCCAGCTGTACTGGAACGGCACGCCCTGGATCAGCAATGGCGTCGTGGGCCGCACCGCTGAAGAAGAACAACCAGGACGCATCGACCTTGTCCACGTGCTTCCCCCCGCTTCTGGCAATGCCACCGATGAGCTGGTCGTGCTTGCATCCAGCCAGCGACAACATTTCACCCTGCATGGCGCCGACGCGATGGCACTGATCGCGCCCGCTGCTGTGCTGTATGGCCAGATCATCCTGCCATGGCTGGTTGCGGCCTTCGCCATCGGCGCACTGGCGGCAGCGAGCCTGTATTTCCTGGCAGTACTGCGTGGCCAGACCCGCACGCCCGGCACGCGCCTTCTGCTGGCACTGGGCGTGGTGGGACTGGCGTTGCCTGCAGTGGAAGCGTGGCGCTCCCTGCTGGGGTATGACTACCCGTGGCATGGCCCGCGCCTGATTGCACTGCTGGCGTTGCACGTAGCCGCGGCGGCACTGCTGCCAGCCTATCTGGCGCGGCGGTTCCAGGTAACGGTGCCGCGTGTCGCGTGCTTCGTCTATCTGTCCGTGATCGTGGTGCTCGCCTTCGTCCTGCCTGGCTTTGACACCCGCTCGGCCACGGTGCTGTTGTTGAGCCTGCACGCTTCAGTGTGGCTGCTGTTGCGTGCGCGCAGCGACACAGAGGATCGATGGCCGATCCTGGTCCTGCTGCTGGCCGGCCTGCTGGCGTTGCTGGTCGCGCGCGGCGCCTTCCTTGATGGGCCGTACTTCCTGCTGCTGGCGGTGCTGATGGTGTTCCTGCTGCTGCGTCATGCGGCACAGCTGCAGGCACTGGACCGGCACAACGCGTTGCTGCGTGAAGAGCGCGCACGGCTTTCATTGCAGCTGTTGCAGCGAGGCATCCAGCCACATTGGCTGATGAACACCCTCACAAGTCTGCAGGAACTGATCGAGCAGGCACCTTCGCGTGCCAGCCGCCTGGTGGAGTCATTGGCCGATCAGTTCGATCGGCTGCGTGACAGCAGCAGCCGGCAGAGCATTCCGTTGCAGGACGAGCTGGCCCTGTGCCGCAGCCATCTGGACATCGTTGGCCAGGCACTGGGCCAGCCCCTGGTGCTGGACGTGGATGGCGAGGATGCGCCGCTGTTGCTGCCGCCCGGCATCCTGCATGCACAGGTGGAGAACGCACTGACGCACGCCGGTGCGCTGGCATGCGTGCAGCACCCGTTCCGTCTGCGCGTGCAGCGCGGCGGTGGACGTTGGGTGCTGGAACTGCACAGCGCGCACGGCTCGTCCTCGCATCGCGGTCGCGGCACGGGCACGCGCTACATCGAAGCCAGTCTGGCGGCCGCCAGCCCCGGCGGATGGAGCTTCGTGCAAGGCATCGACGGCAACCAATGGTGCGGACGGATCGAACTGACATGCGCATCCTGATCGTTGAAGACGAACCGCTGGTACGCCAACGCCTGCAGCGGCTGTGCGCCGAGCTGGCAGGAACGCGCGCACGCTTCGATGCCGTGGCCGATCTGGAGGCAGCCGGCGACCGCCTGCAGCGCAATGTCTACGACGGCCTGCTGCTGGACCTCAACCTTGGGGGCGAGGACGGCTTCGAACTGCTGCGGCGTGCGGTAGCCGGCCGCTACCAGTGCGTAGTGGTGTCGGCCCACCGTGATCGTGCGCTGCAGGCATTTGAACACGGTGTACTCGACTTCGTTCCCAAGCCCTTTTCGCGCGAACGCCTTGGTCAGGCGCTGGAACGCTTGTTCGATACCAGCGGTATGCGTTCAGGCCGGGCACGCTACCTGGGCATCTGGCGTGCGCAGGGAACGGCAACCGTCGAGCTCTCGGAGGTGATGTGGATCGCGGCAGATGGCGACTACAGCCAGGTGCGCATGCGCGATGGCCGCAGCGAGCTGCATGACAAATCCCTGACTGCACTGGCCTCGGTACTGCCTCAGGATTTCGTCCGCTGCCATCGATCGCACCTGGTCAACCTGCGGCACGTGCGTACGTTGCATGCGGGTTCCGGCAGCCGCTACTGGCTGGTGCTGAGCGACGGTAGCGAGCTGGTTGTTGGCCGCGCGCACATCGTGGCGCTACGCGATGCGCTGGGTCTGGGGTGATCGCCAGAGGATGCCAGGCATGGTCTGGCACTACCGGGGAGCGGGAACGGCATGGAGCGAACGCGCCAGGCATGGTTCACGGCGTCTGCAGCAGCAGGGAATGCAGGATGCGGGCGTCTTCGGCATCCAGTGTCTTCGGCAGGTCGTCGCGGCCACGGAAACGGCGGTGGAAGGCTGCGACGGTGGCGTCCCGGTTGTCGAGCGGATAGCCGAAGCGGGCCAGCGCACTCCACGCGTCAAAGCCTTCCGGTGCCGCACCGTCGGCCGCGCGCGGCCAGACGCCGAAACCGGCCTCGGCCAGCTGCTGCCACGGGAAGAACCGGCTCGGATCCTGCTTGCGCGTCGGCGCCAGGTCGGCGTGGCCAATCACCTGCCGCGGCGGAATGTTCAGGCGGGCGGTGAGATCGCGCAGCAGCACGATCAGCGATTCGATCTGCGCCGCACTGAACGGGCTGCGGCCATCGTTGTCGAGCTCGATGCCGATCGATGCCGAGTTGAGGTCGGTGATGGTGCCCCAACGCCCGGCGCCGGCGTGCCAGGCGCGGCGCTCATCGGCAACCAGCTGATAGCGATGGCCATCGGCACCGATCAGGTAGTGCGCGCTGACCGGTCCACCGCTGTTGGCCGTGCGCAACGTACGCAGGCTCTGCTGCACTGACTTCTGCTCGGTGTGATGGATGACGATGATGACGGGCGTGCGCGCGTTCTGGTTGGGTGACGGCACCCAGGTGGCGAGCGGGTTGCGGGTTTCCTGCGGCGCGGAGGCACAGGCGGCCAGCAGCAGGCAGGCCGAGAGCATCAGGGCGGTGCGGATCGGGTGCATGGCCCGATTGTGCGCGATCAGGCGCGATGATGCATGCTGCCGTGCCGACCAAGTGGTCGGCACCCACCAGAGAGGATGCAGTAGATCCACGCCATGCGTGGATGGGCTAGCCGCTGTGCCGACCAACGGTCGGCACCCACCAGAGCAGACCCAGACCCAGTGCCAAGCAAGCTTGGCACCCACCAGAACAGTAGAAGTGCCGACCAACGGTCGGCACCCACCATGGCGGCGGCAGGCGACCCCGCAGGGCCGCTCGCCGTTACCTCAGGCCTCGTATGCCGACTCGCCGTGCGAGGTCACATCCAGGCCGGTGCGCTCTGCTTCCTCGGTCACGCGCAGGCCGACCACGCTGCGCACCACCAGCAGGATCAGCGTGGTCACTACCGCCGACCAGACCACGGTCAAGCCGACGCTGACCACCTGCACCCAGACCTGATGGGCGATATCCAGATCGGCCTTGGTGCCGCCCAGCGACTGCGCACTGAACACACCGGTGAGAATCGCGCCGACGATGCCGCCGACACCATGCACACCGAACACGTCGGCGGTGTCGTCCACCTTCAGCAGGCGCTTCAAACCGGTCACGCCCCACACGCAGACCACGCCGGCGACGAAGCCGATGATGATCGCGCCGAGCGGGCCGACGGTGCCGCAGGCCGGCGTGATGCCGACCAGGCCGGCGACTGCGCCCGAGGCCGCGCCCAGTGCCGACGGCTTGCCCTTGCTGATCGCTTCCACCAGCGTCCAACCGAGTACGGCAGCGGCCGTGGCCAGCACGGTATTGAGGAAGGCCAGCGAGGCGACGGCATCGGCGGCAGCGGCGGAACCCGCGTTGAAGCCGAACCAGCCGACCCACAGCAGCATCGCGCCGATATAGGTAAACGGCACGTTGTGCGGCTTCAGCGCGGTCTGGCCATAGCCCAGGCGCTTGCCGACGAACCACGCGGCGACCAGACCGGCCACACCGGCGTTGATGTGGACCACGGTGCCACCGGCGAAATCGATCGCGCCCATCTCACCCAGGTAGCCGCCACCCCAGACGATGTGCGCCATCGGGATGTAGCTGAGGGTGAACCACAGCGCCGAGAACAGCAGCACCGCACGGAACTTGATGCGCTCGGCGAACGCGCCGACGATCAGCGCGGTGGTGATGCCAGCAAACGTCGACTGGAAGGCGACGAACAGGTAGTCCGGCAGGCCCTTGATCGGGGTGTTGCCGACCGACTCCGGAGTGAAGCCCTTGAGGAAGGCGAATTCGGTGAACGAGCCGAAGAACGGGTTGCCCGTGCTGAACACCGCGCTGTAGCCATAGGCCACCCACAGCAGCAGCACCAGCGAGAACACCACCAGGATCTGGCTGAGCACCGACAGCACGTTCTTCGAACGCACCAGGCCGCCGTAGAACAAGGCCAGGCCCGGCACCACCATCAGCAGCACCAGCAGGGTGGACGTCAGCATCCAGGCCACGTCGCCATGGTCGTAGGTCGCGGCGGCTTCAGCCGCGGCCGGTGCGGCGGCCGCAGCGACCGGGTCCTGCAGCGGTTCGACCGCCACGCTTTCGCTCGGCAGCGGCGAGATCTGGGCCTGAGCGTGGGCACTGCCCGGCCACGCACCGGCGGCCAGCGCGCTGAGCAGCATCAACAGGCACACGAAGTGGAACCGGGCTTGCCACCCGGTGAGAAGGCGCATCTTCATGGGGGAGTCTCCGGAAAGGGGTTACAGCGCGTCGGCACCGATTTCGCCGGTGCGGATGCGGATGACCTGTTCGACGGCGGTGACGAAGATCTTGCCGTCACCGATCTTGCCGGTGCCTGCCGACGACTGGATCGCTTCGATCACCGCGTCGGCACGCTCGTCGGTGACCACGGTTTCGATCTTGATCTTGGGCAGGAAGTCGACGACGTACTCGGCGCCGCGATACAGCTCGGTGTGGCCCTTCTGGCGGCCGAAGCCTTTCACTTCGGTCACGGTGATGCCCGACACGCCTGCGTCGGAGAGGGCCTCGCGGACCTCGTCGAGCTTGAACGGCCGGATGATGGCGGAGATCAGTTTCATGCGCATGTCCCGAGGGTGGATGGGGCCAGCGCGCCAGCGCGCGTTGGCATCAGGCAACCAGCGGCCATCAGGATGATGGCCGTGGCTGTTGCACCGGACACGTACAGGGCCGGGACGGCCGTGCCTCTCTCCTTGCACGACCGACGCGGGAGGGAGGGCGGCCCTGGTCGCGTATCCGGTCTCTCTTGCCCCTGTTTCAGCGGACTAACAGTCCGCTCTACTGCAGCGGGCCAGCGGCCCGCTCTACCACGGCGGGTCGGGGTCCGCTCTACCACGGCGGACCGGGGCCCGCCCTGCGGCTCCCCAGCCGCGAAGACGGAAGCGATGGCGGCGGGTGGGAGGGGGAAGCCCACCGCCATCGCCACCGGTCAGCTGGCGTAGTACAGCTGGTATTCCAGCGGGTGGGTGGCCGCGCGGAACTTGGTCACTTCCTGCATTTTCAGCGCGATGTAGCCGTCGATGAAGTCATCGCTCATCACGCCGCCGGCCTTCAGGAACTCGCGGTCCTTGTCCAGCGCTTCCAGCGCCTGGTCCAGCGAGGAGCAGACCTGCGGGATCAGCTTCTCTTCTTCCGGCGGCAGGTCGTACAGGTCCTTGTCGCTCGGTGCGCCCGGGTCGATCTGGTTCTTGATGCCGTCCAGGCCGGCCATCATCAGCGCGGTGAAGGTGAGGTAGCCGGACTGGATCGGATCCGGGAAGCGCATTTCGATGCGGCGTGCCTTCGGGTTGGACACCCACGGAATGCGGCACGAAGCCGAACGGTTGCGGGCCGAGTAGGCCAGCATTACCGGTGCTTCGTAGCCCGGCACCAGGCGCTTGTAGCTGTTGGTGCCCGAGTTGGCGAAGGCGTTGATGGCCTTGGCATGCTTGAAGATGCCGCCGATGTACCACAGCGCCAGCTGGCTCAGGCCACCGTAGCCGTCACCGGAGAACAGGTTGGTGCCGCCCTTGGACAGCGACTGGTGCACGTGCATGCCGCTGCCGTTGTCGCCGACGATCGGCTTGGGCATGAAGGTGACGGTCTTGCCGTTGCGGTGCGCGACGTTCTTGATCACGTACTTCATGCGCAGCAGTTCGTCGGCCTTCTGCACCAGGGTGCTGAACTTGGTGCCGATCTCGCACTGGCCGGCGGTGGCCACTTCGTGGTGCTGCACTTCAACTTCGATGCCGACCTGTTCCAGGGTCTTGCACATCTCGGCGCGCAGGTCGTGCAGGGTGTCGGTCGGCGGCACCGGGAAGTAACCGCCCTTCACGCCCGGACGGTAGCCGCTGTTGGCGCCGTCGTACTTGGCGCCGCTGTTCCACGCCGCTTCTTCCGAGTCGACCTGGAAGAAGGTGTGGCCCATTTCATTGGCGAAGCGGACCGAATCGAAGATGAAGAATTCCGGCTCCGGGCCGAAGAACGCGGTTTCGGCGATGCCGGAGGACTTCAGGTAGGCCTCGGCGCGCTTGGCGATGCCGCGCGGGCAACGGCCATACGGCTGCATGGTGGCCGGGTCGAGGATGTCGCAGCTGATCACGATGGTCGGATCGGCGTAGAACGGGTCGACGTAGGCGCTGGCGGTATCCGGCAGCAGCACCATGTCCGATTCGGCGATGCCCTTCCAGCCGGCGATCGAGCTGCCATCGAACATCTTGCCTTCTTCGAACAGCGACGGCTCGACGATGCTGACCGGGAAGGTCACGTGCTGCTCGACACCACGCATGTCGACAAAGCGCAGGTCGACGAACTCGATCTGGTTGTCCTTGATCAGCTTCTCAACGTTTTCCACGGACATCGGTACGACCTCGGATGGGGATGAATGCCTGCTGAGGTACAGCAACGACCGTGCCAACTTTTCGCAGGCTGCAAGTCATTGATTTCAAAAAGGCCGCCCCGCAGCGGTGCAGAACCGTGCGCACCAAATGGGTGCAGCCGACAGCGGACGCACCCGTTTGGTGCGGCAGTGATCGTCTATCCTCTCGACCTTCTTCCTTCCTGCCGCGCGTGCCCGCACCGTCCATGTCCGACCTGCTCTCCGCCCTGCTGCTGGGCATCCTCGAAGGCTTGACCGAGTTCCTGCCGATCTCCAGCACCGGCCACCTGCTCATCGCCCAGCACTGGCTGGGTGCCCGTTCGGACTTCTTCAACATCGTCATCCAGGCCGGCGCGATCGTGGCGGTGGTACTGGTGTTCCGCCAGCGCCTGCTGCAGCTGGCCACCGGCTTCGGGCAGCGCGAGAACCGCGAGTACGTATTCAAGCTGGGCGCGGCCTTCCTGGTCACCGCCGTGGTCGGCCTGGTGGTGCGCAAAGCCGGCTGGTCGCTGCCCGAGACGGTCAGCCCGGTGGCCTGGGCACTGATCATCGGTGGCATCTGGATGCTGCTGGTGGAGGCCTACACCGCACGCCTGCCCGACCGCGACCAGGTGACCTGGACCGTGGCGATCGGCGTCGGCCTGGCACAGGTGGTGGCCGGCGTGTTCCCCGGCACCTCGCGTTCGGCCTCGGCGATCTTCCTGGCCATGCTGCTGGGCCTGAGCCGCCGCGCGGCCGCCGCCGAGTTCGTGTTCCTGGTCGGCATTCCCACCATGTTCGCCGCCAGCGCCTACACCTTCCTGGAAATGGCCAAGGCCGGACAGCTGGGCAGCGAGAACTGGACCGAGGTGGGCGTGGCCTTCCTTGCCGCGGCCGTCACCGGCTTCGTCGTAGTGAAGTGGCTGATGGGCTACATCAAATCGCACAAATTCACCGCGTTCGCGCTTTACCGCATCGCGCTGGGCGCCGCGCTGCTGCTGTGGTTGCCGTCCGGCAGCTGAACAGCGCCGGGGCACGGTAACCCCGTTGCCGGCCCCACCCCGTTTCCCCCACGGTTCCCCAAGGAGAATCACCATGAACCGCAAGCTCACCCTGCTCCTCCCGCTGGCCCTGCTGGCCGCCTGCAGCCAGACCCCGGCCCCGGCCGGCACCGGCGGCGACGACGTGGCCCCGGCCGCGGCCAAGGCAGCAGACCAGCAGACGCTGGCGCACCTGGACGCGCAGCGCCTGCAGAGCCAGCACTGGCTGCTGCAGCAGGCCACCGCCGCCGACGGCAAGCGCATCGACGCACTGTTCGCCCGCGAAGACAAGCCGGTCACCCTGGACTTCGCGGATGGCCGCCTGTCGGTCAGCAACGCCTGCAACCACATGGGTGGCGGCTACACCCTGGCCGACGGCAAGCTGACGGTCAGTGCGATGGCCTCGACCATGATGGCCTGCACCGACAAGGCGCTGATGGCGCTGGACGAGGCCGTGTCGAGCCGCCTGCAGGGCGAGCTGAAGGCCGAGCAGGATGCCGATGGCAAGCTGACCCTGACCAACGCGAAGGGCGACGTGCTGGTGTTCAACCCGGAACCGACCGCTGAAACCCGCTACGGCGGCGCCGGCGAAACCGTATTCCTGGAAGTGGCCGCCAAGACCGAGAAGTGCTCGCACCCGCTGATCCCGGACTACCAGTGCCTGCAGGTGCGTGAAGTGAAGTTCGACGACAAGGGCCTGAAGCAGGGTGAGCCGGGCAAGTTCGAGAACTTCTACGGCAACATCGAGGGTTACACCCACGAGGACGGCGTGCGCAACGTGGTGCGCGTGAAGCGCTACGAAGTGAAGAACCCGCCGGCCGATGCGCCGTCGCAGGCGTACGTGCTGGACATGGTGGTCGAGTCGGCCATCGAGAAGAAATAAAACGATGGAAGGGCGGCCGAAAGGCCGCCCTTCTTCGTTCTGTAGAGTCGAGGCCAGGAGCCCGAAATTTCACGTGGGTAGGGCCAGGGAGGGCCCCACACAAACACAAACCC
>NZ_JBDJKU010000092.1:0-12590 GCF_039673015.1 Stenotrophomonas sp. TWI1409 | reverse complement strand
ATCGCCTGGGGTGTCTTCAAAAGCGGCCGGGACTTCGATCCGGCCATGCTGAAGGTGGGTCAAGCCTGCTTCCAGCAGGCTTGACCACGAACATAGGATCTCGACTCTACAAAGGTCCGACCAACCTGGAGTCGAGCGTGGCTCGACTCTCCAAAGGGTTGTCAGGCGAAGACGGCTTCGACCTGGGCCCAGCCGGCCGCGTCGACCTGCTCCAGCACGTCCAGTGCCTGCAGGTTCTGCAGCAGCTGGCTGACCCGGCTGGCGCCGAGGATCACGCTGGAAACGTTCGGGTTGCGCAGGCACCAGGCGATGGCCAGCGTGGCCGGGGCATGGCCGAGCGCGCGTGCCACCTCGCTGAAGCGCCGCACCTGGCCCAGGCGGGCCCCGGCGTCGGCCCCCAGCACCAGGTCCTGCAACCACTCCATGCCTTCCCGCCCCAGCCGCGCATCGGCCGGGATGCCCTGGTCGTACTTGCCAGTGAGCAGGCCCGAGGCGAGCGGCGAGAAGATGGTGGTGCCCAGGCCGGCACCCGCATACAGCGGCGCGTACTCGACCTCGACCCGCTCGCGGTGCAGCAGGTTGTACTGCGGCTGCTCCATCGACGGGCCCTGCAGGTTGCGCGCCTCGGCGATGTCCAGCGCCTGCTGGATCTGCGCCGCCGACCACTCCGAAGTGCCCCAGTAGAGGATCTTGCCCTGCCGTACCAGGGTATCCATGGCGTGCACGGTCTCGGCGATCGGCGCGTCCGGATCCGGGCGGTGGCAGTAATAAAGATCCAGGTAGTCCACCCGCAGGCGCTTGAGCGCGGCATGGCAGGCGTCGGTCACGTGCTTGCGCGACAAGCCGCGCTGGGTCGGCCGCGGGTCCTTGGCACTGCCGAAGAACACCTTGCTGGACACGCAGAAACCGTCGCGCGGCAGTCGCAGGTCGGTGATCACGTCGCCCATGACCTGTTCGGCACGGCCGTTGGCATAACCCTCGGCGTTGTCGAAGAAGTTGACGCCATGATCCCAGGCGGCGGCCACCAGGTTGCGGGCCTCATCGCGCGGGACCTGGTCGCCGAAGGTCACCCAGGCGCCGAAGGACAAGGCGGAAATCGGCAGGCCGGTGGAGCCCAGGCGACGGTATTGCATGCGAATCTCCTGCTGCGGGCCCGCATCCGGGCCGGGATCGAACCCCATTCTACCCGCCGCCGCCAGCCGCAAGCCCTTGCCGTTGCTGGCCTGATCGGTACCGTTGGCCGCGCACACGCTGCTTTTTCTTGCCCCGGCCCCTGCCCTGCACTAGGCTTCCCGTTTTTCGCGACGCCCCAGGGGAGTCACTCACATGGTCGAAGGTTTGGGCAGGATCGGCTTCGGCCTGTTCGGGTTGGCGGTGCTGATCGGCATCACCTGGTTGTTTTCCAATAACAAGCGCGCGGTTGACTGGAAGCTGGTTGCCACCGGTATCACCCTGCAGATCGCCTTCGCGGCGCTGGTGATCCTGGTGCCGGGCGGGCGCGACGTGTTCGACGCGCTGGGCAAGGGCTTCGTCAAGATCCTCAGCTACGTCAACGAGGGCTCGGGCTTCATCTTCGGCTCGTTGATGGACACCAAGAACTACGGCTTCATCTTCGCCTTCCAGGTGTTGCCGACCATCATCTTCTTCTCTGCGCTGATGGGGGTGATGTACCACCTCAACATCATGCAGGGCATCGTGCGCGTGATGGCCTGGTCGATCACCAAGGTGATGCGCGTGTCCGGTGCTGAAACCACCAGCGTCTGCGCCAGCGTCTTCATCGGCCAGACCGAGGCGCCGCTGACCGTGCGCCCGTACATCGCCAGGATGACCCAGTCCGAGCTGCTGACCATGATGATCGGCGGCATGGCCCACATCGCCGGCGGCGTGCTGGCGGCCTACGTGGGCATGCTCGGCGGTGGCGACCCGGCGCAGCAGGCCTTCTACGCCAAGCACCTGCTGGCGGCCAGCATCATGGCCGCCCCGGCCACGCTGGTCGTGGCCAAGCTGCTGATCCCGGAAACCGGCACCCCGCTGACCCGCGGCACGGTGAAGATGGAAGTCGAGAAGACCTCCAGCAACATCATCGACGCGGCCGCCGCCGGCGCCGGTGACGGCCTGAAGCTGGCGCTGAACATCGGTGCGATGCTGCTGGCCTTCATCGCCCTGATCGCGCTGCTGAATGCCCCGCTGACCTGGATCGGCGATGTGACCGGCCTGGCCGCTGCCATCGGCAAGCCGACCAACCTGTCGACCATCTTCGGTTACGTGCTGGCCCCGATCGCCTGGGTGATCGGCACCCCGTGGGCCGATGCCACCACCGTCGGTTCGCTGATCGGCCAGAAGGTCGTGATCAACGAGTTCGTGGCCTACACCGAGCTGTCGCAGATCGTGAACGGCCAGATCGCCGGCGTGAGCCTGTCCGAGGAAGGTCGCCTGATCGCCACCTACGCGCTGTGCGGCTTCGCCAACTTCAGCTCGATCGCGATCCAGATCGGCGGCATTGGCGGCCTGGCCCCGGAACGTCGCCACGACCTGGCCAAGTTCGGCCTGCGCGCGGTGTTGGGCGGTACCATTGCCACCTTCATGACGGCGACCATCGCCGGCGTGCTGACGCACTTCAGTTGAACCCTTGGTTGAGAAAAGATTCCCTATGAGCAGCAGTGTCGTTGTCGTCGGTTCCTTCAATGTCGATCACGTGTGGCGGTGCGAGTCGCTGCCGGCACCGGGTGCGACCATTGCCGGCCGTTACAGCACCGGCCCCGGTGGCAAGGGCTTCAACCAGGCCGTGGCGGCCTGCCGCGCCGGTGCCGACACGCACTTCGTGTGCGCGCTGGGCGACGACGCTGGTGGCGCCACCGCCCGTGAGCTGGCCGCGCAGGACGGCTTCGGTCTGATCGCCGAAGCCAGCAGCGAACCGACCGGCACCGCCGGCATCTACGTCGATGCCCGTGGCCGCAACACCATCGTGATCGGACCGGGTGCCAACGCCGCGCTGAGCACCGACTTCCTGCAACAGCAGCAGGCCCTGCTGACCGGCGCCAAGGTGGTGCTGGTGCAGCTGGAATCGCCGGTGCAGACCATCGAAGCGGCACTGGCTACGGCCCGCGAGGCCGGCGTCACCACCGTGCTCAACACCGCACCGGCCGACGCCCCCTCGACCATCGGCCTGCTCAAGCTGGCCGATGTGATCACCCCGAACGAAACCGAGTTCGCAGCCCTGCTCGGCCGCCATGTCGGTGAGCGCGTGGATGCCAATGACGTCGCCGCGCTGGACGGTGCCAGCCTGCATGCGCTGTGCCGCAAGCTGGTCGGCAACGGCACCGTGGTGGTGACCCTGGGTTCGGTGGGTGTGTTCGTGTCGCATGCCGACGAGAACCTGCGCGGCGATACCCAGCCGTACTACCGCGTGGGTGCCGAACAGGTGCAGGCGATCGACACCACCGGTGCCGGTGACGCCTTCAACGGTGCGCTGGCAGCGTCGCTGGCGCAGGTGGCCGACGCCCCGTTCGCCCGCCACGTGCGCTTCGCCAACCAGTTCGCCGGTCGTTCGACCGAGAAGGAAGGCGCTGCGGCGGCGATGCCGCGCTTCACCCCGGCCGACGTGGAAGTGAAGTAGATCCACGCCATGCGTGGATGGGAAGGCCCGGGTGCGCTGGCATCCGGGCCTTTCTTTTGCCCATTGTCCAGCTCTGCGACCGCCTGCCGCATTGCCCTCACCCCGCCCCTCGCCGAACATCCGCGCAGCTTCTCTGCACGGGCAGGACATGAACGGATTCCCCTGGTTGCTGGTTGCCGCCGCCGGCAGTGCCATCGCAGCCTTGCTGCATATCGGCTGCATTGCCTTTGGGGCACCCTGGTACCGGTGGTTCGGCGCTGGCCAGCGCATGGTCCGGCTGGCACAGGCGGGGCATTGGTGGCCACCACTGATGACCGCCGGCATTACTGCCGTGCTGGTGGCCTGGACGCTGTACGCGCTGGCAGCCGCAGGCTGGCATTCGCCGCTGCCGGCCAGCCGTCCGGTGCTGTCGGGCATCGCCCTGCTGTTGCTGGTGCGCGCGGCGATGGGCTTCGGGCTGGCGCTGCTCCGGCCCGGCTACAACGGCCGGTACTTCTGGGTAGTCAGTTCACTGGCCTGCCTCAGCCTGGGGCTGGCCTTCGCGTTGGGTACCCGCCAGGCCTGGCAGAGCCTGGGGTAGCCGCCTACCATCGCCCGCCCTTGGGGGCGGCGGAAGCAACCGTCAAGCATCTGTTGATGCCGGTACGGCATGAGCTGGGTGCGGATCGGCCTGAACCGGAACGCCCCCGACACGGCCGTACCGCCGCCCGCGCCCTACAATGGGCGCATGCAGATCGGCCCGTATACCATTGCCCCCAACGTCGTGCTGGCGCCCATGGCCGGCGTCACCGACAAGCCTTTCCGCCTGCTGTGCAAACGGCTGGGCGCGGGACTGGCCGCCTCGGAAATGACCATCAGCGACCCGCGCTTCTGGACCACGCGCAAGTCGATCCATCGCATGGACCATGAGGGCGAGCCGGCACCGATCAGCGTGCAGATCGCCGGCACCGAGCCGCAGCAGCTGGCCGAGGCCGCGCGCTACAACGTGGACCACGGCGCGCAGATCATCGACATCAACATGGGCTGCCCGGCCAAGAAGGTGTGCAACGCCTGGGCCGGTTCGGCACTGATGCGCGACGAGCAGCTGGTGGCGCGCATCCTCGAAGCCGTGGTCAACGCGGTGGACGTGCCGGTCACGCTGAAGATCCGTACCGGTTGGGACTGCGACCATCGCAATGGTCCGGTGAT
The DNA here is from genome assembly GCF_039673015.1 of Stenotrophomonas sp. TWI1409. Classification (NCBI taxonomy): domain Bacteria; kingdom Pseudomonadati; phylum Pseudomonadota; class Gammaproteobacteria; order Lysobacterales; family Lysobacteraceae; genus Stenotrophomonas; species Stenotrophomonas sp. TWI1409. Next base: position 7,786 of record NZ_JBDJKU010000092.1, on the reverse strand, counting down.
CGCGCGCATCGCAGAGAACAGCGGTATCGCCGCACTGGCGGTGCACGGCCGCACCCGCGACCAGCACTACACCGGCCAGGCCGAGTACGCCACGATCGGCGAGATCAAGGCCGCACTCCGCATTCCGGTGATCGCCAACGGCGATATCGATTCGCCGCAGAAGGCCGCCTACGTCCTGAAGGAAACCGGCGTGGATGCAGTGATGATCGGCCGCTCGGCACAGGGCCGGCCATGGATCTTCCGCGAGGTGGCGCACTACCTGGCCACCGGCGAGGAACTGCCGCCGCCATCGGTGGCGGAAGTGCGCGACATCCTGCTCGGCCACCTGCATGCACTGCATGCGTTTTATGGCGAGCCGCAGGGCGTGCGCATCGCGCGCAAGCACCTGGGCTGGTACGCCAAGGATCGACCGGAGAATGCCGCCTTCCGCGCAGTGGTCAACCGCGCCGAAGACCCGCAGAGCCAGATCGCGCTGACCACCGAGTACTTCGACCGCCTGATCGCCGGGGAACCGGCGTTGTCATCTGCTGCCTGAGCGTATTGCCACGCCGTCGAGTCGAGCTTGCTCGACTGATTTCCCGGAGCCGTCGAGCAAGCTCGACGCTACAAGAGCCCGCCCCCATGACCCCGCCGATCTCCTCCCCGACCTACCTGCACGGATTCTCCGGCACCGAGCAGCAGCGCCTGATGACCCAGGCACGGCTGCTGGAATCGAGCATCTTCGGCCAGATCGACTACAGCGGCGCGCGTCGCCTGCTGGAAGTCGGCAGCGGCGTCGGCGCACAGACCGAAATCCTGCTGCGCCGCTTCCCCGATCTGCACGTGACCGGCGTGGACCTGAGCGAAACACAGCTGGCCACCGCGCGCGAGAACCTGGCGCGCACACCGTGGTGCAGCGACCGCTACACCCTGCAGCAGGCCGACGCCGGCGAGCTGCCGTTCGAAGCACGCAGCTTCGACGCGGCATTCCTGTGCTGGGTGCTGGAGCACGTGCCGTCACCAGCACGCGTACTAAGCGAGGTGCGCCGCGTGCTGGCCCCGGGTTCGCCGGTCTACATCACCGAAGTGATGAATGCCTCGTTCCTGCTCGACCCGTATTCGCCGCATATCTGGCGCTACTGGATGGCGTTCAACGATTTCCAGTACGACCACGGGGGCGACCCGTTCGTCGGCGCCAAGCTGGGCAACCTGCTGCTGGCTGGCGGCTTCCGCGACGTGCACACCGAGATCAAGACCATCCATCTGGACAACCGCGAACCGGCACGCCGCAAGACGATGATCGCGTTCTGGGAACAGCTGCTGCTGTCGGCTGCCGACCAGCTGCTGCAGGCCGGATCGGTGGACGAAGAAACCGTGGAAGGCATGCGTCGCGAGTTCCGTCTGGTGCAGAACGACCCGAATGCGGTGTTCTTCTATTCGTTCGTGCAGGGCCGCGCCACGGTGTATTGATTCGGTGGAGCCACGTCATGCGTGGCTGCCTTCGCCGATGCCCCCGCCATCCACGCATGGCGTGGATCTACGGATGCGACACTGCACCGCCGATGGAGGAAGTAGAGCCACGCCATGCGTGGCTGCCTTCGCCGATGCCCGCGTCATCCACGCATGGCGTGGATCTACGGATGCGACACTGCACTGCCGATGGAGGCAGTAGAGCCACGCCATGCGTGGCTGCCTTCCGATGCCCGCACCATCCACGCATGGCGTGGATCTACGGATGCGACACTGCACTGCCGATTGAGGCAGTAGAGCCACGCCATGCGTGGCTGTCTTCGCCAATGTCCGCGCCATCCACTCATGGCGTGGATCTACGGATCAATGCACGGCGCTGTGGTCGGCCGCACCCGGCTGTGCTGCCGGCTCCTGCCAGATCCGCTGCCACATCGCGGCCAACCGGCGTCCGACGTCGGCGCGTGCAGCCGGGCTGCTGTAATCCACCCGTACCTGCTCGGGCGTGATCGCCCGCCACTGCCCATCAGCCTGCTCGGCCACCGTGAAGTTGAAGGTGTAGTCCGGTTCCAGCCCCATACGCAGGTCGCTCAGCACCAGCCGGCCGTCCACCACCTGCGCACGCATGAAGCCACGATTGAACCACGTCAGCTGCTGCACCGCCGGGATGGCCTGCGCTTCGCGCAAGGCCTGCACATTGGATGCGTGGCCTTCGAACTGCATCGGCCCGTGGTCGGCCACCAGCGAGCGGTCGCCCACCACGTAGCCGTTCGGCGTCATTGCCACCACGCGCCACAGCAGGGTGTTGAATGGCATCGGCACCGAGAAGCGCGGCGCATCGCCCAGGCCCATCGCCACCAGGCTCTGCTGGGCAGCACGGTCGACCTGCGCCTTGGCGATCAGGCCCCAACCCAGGTACGCACTGCTGACCAGCAACGCCACACCCAGCACCTTGCCAGCCCAGGGGCGGGCGCGACCAAACCAGGCCAGCACGCAGCCCAGCAGCAGCCATACCGTGTAGCCGAGATCGATGATGAAGACACTTGAACCCATGGTCGGGTGTGGGCGCAGCGGCCACCACAGCTGGGTGCCGTAGACGGTGAACGCATCCAGCATGGGATGGGTGACCAGCGCCAGCTGGATCGCCCAGAACCAGCGCACCGGTGACTGGGCGACGCGGCCATTGCCGAAGCGCTTGAACAACCACCAGATCAGTGCCGCCACCCAAGGCAGCACCAGCAGCGAGTGGCTGAAGCTGCGGTGTTCGATCATGTTCGCCACCGGGTCGGCGGCAGTGAAGCCGAGCCACAGGGCGTCGAGGTCCGGCAGGGTGCCGAGCGCGGCACCGGCCAGCAGGGCCGCACGGCGATGTCCGGGCGGGGCGATGACAGCAGCGACGGCGCCGCCGAGCACGATCTGGGTCAGGGAATCCATGGGCCGATGCTAGCGGCTTGCGGGCGTGCCGTCTTGATGGCACAGCCGCTCGCGCTCTTTTGTAGAGTCGAGCCATGCTCGACTGCTGTACGCGGGGCAGTCTGAGAAGAGCAGTCGAGCATGACTCGACTCTACAAGAGTGGGTCAAGCCGCTTGCTTGATGCGCGCGCCCGGCAGTTCCACCAGGGTCTGGCCATTGTGGTCGAGCAGGCGCAGCGCGCCATCATGGTCTTCGGCCAGCGCGGTCAGGCTCTCCACCCAGTCGCCGTCGTTGGCATAGACCAAGCCATCGCGCTCGAACAGCGCAGCGCGGTGGATGTGGCCACAGACGATGCCATCCAGTCCGCGCCGCCGCACGTCGTCCAGCCCGGCCTGCACGAAGCGCTCGATGTAGCGTTCGGCCGCACCGCTGCGCTTCTTCAGGAACTCCGACAGCGACCAGTAGCGCATCCCCAGCAGCCGCCGCACAGCATTCAACGCCTGGTTGCCGGTCAGGATGCGGTAGTACAGCCAGTCACCGAACTTTTCCTGCAGGCCACCGAAGTGGGTCACGCCGTCGTACTCGTCCCCATGCGCAACGAGCAGGCGACGGCCATCGGCGGTCACATGGATGGCGCGACGGCGCACCTGCATCGCTGGGAGCATCAGCCCGCACACGTGGCGCAGTGACGCGTCATGGTTGCCCGGGATGTAGACGATCTCGGTCCCGGCACGGCGCAGCGCGTGCAGGGCCTGGATGACTTCGCTGTGCGACTGGCGCCAGTTGGCGCGGCGATGCGCCATCCACCACAGGTCGATGATGTCGCCCACCAGGTACAACCGTTCGCAGCGCAGCTGCGAGAGGAACCGCGCCAGCTCGGTGGCATGGCAATGACGTGACCCCAGGTGCACGTCGGAGACGAACACTGCGCGCCGGTGCGGCGACAGGTTCGCCAGCGCGCTCATGCCGGCGTCCCCGCGTCGCGCAGGTAGCGTTTGCGCTTGTTCGGCCTGATCGCGCACAGGTCCACTTCAATCAGGCCGTCGATCGAATCACTGAAGTCCGGGTCGACACCAAAGGCAAGGAAACGGGCGCCACCGGGTTCGCACAGATCGGTGTACTGGCGATACAGCGTCGGCACGCCGGTGCCGAGTGCGGCCAGGTTGGCCTTGAGCACGTCGAACGCGGCACCTGCATCCAGCTCGCCGAAACTTGGCGGCGCGGCGAAGTACTGGAACGGGCGGTTCGATTCGGCCAGGCCGGCGGTACCGCTGTAGTAGCGCTGGTAGTACGCCACCAGCTGCTCGCGTGCATCGCGTGGCAGCGCTGCGCTGATCGACACGGCGCCGAACAGGTAGCGGATGCCGGGCCGGCACTGCAGGTAGGCGCCGATGCCCTGCCACAGGTAGTCCAGGCTGCGGCTGCCCCAGTAATCAGGCACCACGAAGCTACGGCCCAGTTCCAGGCCTTCGGCGATGTGGGTGATGGCATCGTCGGAATAGCGGAACAGCGACGCGCTGTAGAGCCCGGACAGGCCGTGCCGGGCCAGCGCGTGGGCACCACGCATGATCCGGTAGGCGCCGGCGATGCGCTGCGCGGCGGCGTCCCATATCACGATGTGTTCGTACCGCGGGTCGTAATCATCCAGATCGCGGCTGCGCCCGGTGCCCTCGCCTACCTGGCGGAAGGTCAGCTCGCGCAGGCGCCCCAGCTCCAGCAGCAGCGGCGAATCGGCGGTACAGGTCGCCAGCAGGATCTGCTTGCCGTCGGCGGTCTGGCCCAGCTGGGTCGCCGCGGCGATGCCTGCGGCCACCTGTGAAGGCGGCACCGGGGACGCCAGCGGCTCGGGGCCTGCTACAGCAGCTGCATCGCCCGCCGCCCCATTACGGCCCAGCGCATACAGCGCGCGGCGCACCGCCAGCAGCTGTGCGCCCGGGTCGCCGCCCTTGCCCAGCTGCATCGGCTCACCGATGCTCAGCCGCAGCGGACGGCCACGACGGGTGAACATCTCGCGCGCCAGCAGCGCGGTGCCCGCCGGCTTGAACAGGGTCGAGGCGCCGTAGAACAGCGCCGAGTTGCGCGCCTCCACCCGCACCGGCAGCACCGGCGCGCCAGCGGCACGGGCAAAGCGGACGAAACCGCGCTGCCACCGGCCATCACGGATGCCGCGCAGCGACAGCCGCGAGACCTCGCCGGCCGGGAACACAATCACGCACTGCTCGGCGGCCAGCGCCTCTTCGACGGCATGCAGGCTGCCACGCTGGACCTTGCCACCGAGGATGCGTACCGGCAGCAGCAGGTCCTGCAGTGGCGCGATTGCCCCCAACAGGTCGTTGGCCACGATCCGCACGTCACGGCGGATGCGGCCGACCGCGTCCAGCAGGGCGAGGGCATCCAGTGCCCCGGAGGGATGGTTGGCGACGATCAGCAGGCGGCCGGTGGCCGGGATCCTGGCCAGCGCGGCCGGGTCCACCTGGTACTGGCCGTCGATGAACTCCAGGCCGGCGGCGACGAAGCCGAAGCCACGCAGGCCTGAGCTGCGCTGCAGGAAGGCTTCGATCTGGTCCAACCGCGACCAGCGACCGACGCTGCGCAGCAACGGCCGCGCCAGTTGGCCCCGGCGGCCATGGAACCAATCGGGGAAGCGTTGCTGGAGACGCTGTTCAAGTTCCTGCATGGCGGATCCACTCATGCCCGGCGGCCGGATTGGCCGACAGCCTGCGCCCGGCAGGCGGCAGCCAGATGGCGGTTTTTGGGCAGAACGATGACGGCCGCACAGCCGCTGCCGGGCGTTGTGGCCCGCGCAGTCGGGGCCGGTAGCCGCGCGCTGCGTTGTCACGCTGGTGGAACACTGGACCTCGAGGCTGAGCCCCAATCCCGGCCGGACGGCCCCTGCCGGGCCTACGCGGGCTTAACCACCGGCAACCGGTACAGGTTCACAATGCACAGGCGGCGCACCCCGTGTATCATTCGCGCCCATCTTTCCATCCGAATCAAGGGATATTACGCCTGATGTCCAGCTATCTCTTCACCTCCGAGTCGGTCTCCGAAGGCCATCCGGACAAGGTTGCCGACCAGATCTCCGATGCGGTGCTGGACGCGATCCTGACCCAGGACCAGCGCGCCCGCGTGGCCTGCGAGACCATGGTCAAGACCGGTGTTGCCATTGTGGCCGGTGAAATCACCACCAGCGCCTGGATCGACCTGGAAGCGCTGACCCGCAAGGTCATCACGGACATCGGCTACGACAGCTCCGACGTCGGCTTCGACGGCGCCACCTGCGGCGTGCTGAACCTGATCGGCAAGCAGTCGCCGCACATCGCCCAGGGCGTGGATCGCAAGAAGCCGGAAGAAATGGGCGCTGGCGACCAGGGCCTGATGTTCGGCTATGCCACCAACGAGACCGACAGCTACATGCCGGCCGCGATCCACCTGTCGCACCGCCTGGTCGAGCAGCAGGCCAAGATCCGCAAGAAGAAGAACTCGCCGCTGTCGTGGCTGCGCCCGGACGCCAAGAGCCAGGTCACCCTGCGCTATGAAAACGGCGTGGTCTCGGCCATCGACGCCGTTGTCCTGTCGACCCAGCATGCCCCGGGCATCAAGCAGAAGGACCTCATCGAGGCCGTCCGCGAAGAGATCATCAAGCCGGTGCTGCCGGCCAAGTGGCTGCACAAGGGCACCAAGTTCCACATCAACCCGACCGGCAAGTTCGAGATCGGCGGCCCGGTGGGCGACTGCGGCCTGACCGGCCGCAAGATCATCGTCGACACCTACGGCGGCTGGGCCCGTCACGGTGGTGGCGCCTTCTCCGGCAAGGACCCGTCCAAGGTCGATCGTTCGGCTGCCTACGCGGCCCGCTACGTCGCCAAGAACGTGGTTGCCGCCGGCCTGGCCGACCGTTGCGAAGTGCAGGTCTCCTACGCCATCGGCGTGGCTGAGCCGACCTCGATCTCGGTCACCACCTTCGGCACCGGCAAGATCAGCGACGACAAGATCGAGAAGCTGATCCGCAAGCACTTCGACCTGCGCCCGTACGGCATCATCAAGATGCTGGACCTGGTGCACCCGATGTACCAGCAGACCGCGGCTTACGGCCACTTCGGCCGCAAGCCGAAGGAGTTCAGCTACCTCAACGGCGAAGGCGAGACCGTCAACGCCACGGCCTTCTCCTGGGAGAAGACCGACCGCGCCGCCGCCCTGCGCGCCGATGCGAAGCTGAAGTAAGAAACACGAAGGGCCGCGCAAGCGGCCCTTCTGCTTCTGGTAGAGCCGGCCGCTGGCCGGCTTTTTCATGGCCTCCGGGAACAATCGCGTGGTTGCCGGCCAGCGGCCGGCACTACCGGTTGCCGATACAATCGCCCCATGTCGACCGAACTGAAAACCCACCAGCTGTCCATGACCGTGCTGATGTCGCCGGAGATGGCCAATTTCTCCGGCAAGGTCCACGGCGGCGCCATCCTGCGCCTGCTCGACCAGGTCGCCTACGCCTGCGCCAGCCGTTACGCCGGCAGCTACGTGGTCACCCTGTCGGTGGACCAGGTGATGTTCCGCCAGCCCATCGCGGTGGGCGAGCTGGTCACCTTCCTGGCCTCGGTGAATTACACCGGCACCTCGTCGATGGAGATCGGCATCAAGGTGGTGGCCGAGGACATCCTCAAGCGCAGCGTGCGCCATGCCAACAGCTGCTTCTTCACCATGGTGGCCGTGGATGAGGAAGGCCGGCCAACGCCGGTGCCGTCATTGCAGCCGGTCACGTCGGACGAGAAGCGCCGCCAGGCGGCCGCATTGATCCGCCGCCAGCTGCGCCAGGAAATGGAGCAGCGCCATCTGGAACTGCTGGCGTCGAACCCGCCGTCGCCGGAAGAGTGAGGTAGTGCCGGCCGCTGGCCGGCAACCTCGCGCGTGTTGCCAGACATCATGAGATGC
>NZ_JBDJKU010000091.1:0-12601 GCF_039673015.1 Stenotrophomonas sp. TWI1409 | reverse complement strand
GCCGGCCGCTGGCCCCCAAACCCCCCGCGGGGGGCAGGCGCCCGCCCCCCCCCCGCCACTCCCGATCGACGGCCAGCCACGCCCGAACCGCAGCCGCGTCGAACGGCCAGTCCAGCTCACGGTCGCCGCGCTCGTCGCGCAGCACCGGCACCCGCGCGCCGTAGCGCGATTCCAGCGCTGGCTGGTCATCCAGGAACACCGATTCGAATTCCGGCGCCCGGGCCTTGGCCAGCTCGGCCAGCGCCATGTCGCACAGGTGGCAGTCGTCACGCTGGAACAGAGTCAACACCGGCAGGGTCCCCTTGGTGGAAATGCTGCGCCGCAGCCATTGAAGTGCGGCGTGAACCGCTAGAATAGCGGTCTCTTCCGGTACCCGCAGTACGGCAACCATGGCTGTCAGCACGTTCGACGTTTTCAAGATCGGCATTGGCCCGAGCTCCTCGCACACCGTCGGGCCGATGAAGGCCGCCGAGCGATTCATCCATCGCTGGCTGCTCGATCCGGGCCGCCTGCACGAGGTCGCGCGCATCCGTGCCGACGTCTACGGCTCGCTGGCGCTGACCGGCCGCGGCCACGGTACCGACAAGGCGATCCTGCTCGGCCTGGAAGGGCAGCGGCCGAACCTGATCGACCCGGACATCATCCCGGCCACCCTGGAGCGCATCCGCAGCAGCAAGCGCATCCAGCTGATGGGCCAGCACGAGATCGCCTTCGACGAGAAGCGCGACCTCGGCATGAACAAGCGCCAGAAGCTGCCGTACCACACCAACGGCATGCGCTTCACCGCGTACAACGCCGACGACGAAGTGATCGCCACCCGCGATTACTACTCGGTTGGTGGCGGCTTCGTGGTCAACCAGGACGACGCGGCCGATGACCGCATCGTGCCCGACGAGACCCCGCTGCCCTACCCGTTCAAGAGCGGCGACGAGCTGCTGGCGCAGACCGCACGCAGCGGCCTGAGCATTGCCCAGTTGATGTTCGAGAACGAGAAGTGCTGGCGCAGCGAAGACGAGATCCGCGCCAACCTGCGCGAGATCTGGAGCGCGATGCAGTCGTGCGTCGCGCGCGGCATCCGCGAGGAAGGCGTGCTGCCGGGTGGCCTGAAGGTCGGCCGTCGCGCACCGGCGCTGTACCGCGAGCTGTCGTCGAAGCCGGAAGCGGCGATGCGCGATCCGCTGACCACGCTGGACTGGGTCAACCTGTACGCACTGGCGGTGAACGAAGAAAACGCCGCCGGTGGTCGCGTGGTGACCGCGCCGACCAACGGTGCAGCCGGCGTGCTGCCGGCGGTGCTGCATTACTTCGACCGTTTCTGCCCGGGCGCCAACGAGCAGCGCGTGTTCGACTTCCTGCTGACCTCGGCGGCGATCGGCATCCTGTACAAGGAAAACGCTTCGATTTCCGGTGCCGAAGTGGGTTGCCAGGGTGAAGTAGGCGTGGCCTGCTCGATGGCGGCCGGCGGCCTGGTCGCGGCGCTGGGCGGCAACCCGAGCCAGATCGAGAATGCTGCGGAAATCGGCATGGAACACAACCTGGGCCTGACCTGCGACCCGATCGGCGGCCTGGTGCAGATCCCGTGCATCGAGCGCAATGCGATGGGTGCGGTGAAGGCGATCAATGCCTCGCGCATGGCGATGCGCGGCGACGGCAAGCACAAGGTGTCGCTGGACAAGGTGATCAAGACCATGCGCGATACCGGCCGCGACATGCAGGACAAGTACAAGGAAACCAGCCGCGGTGGCCTGGCGGTGAACGTCATCGAGTGCTGATGGCCGCAGCCAGGCATGGCCTGGCTCTACCCTGCAGCCGGGCATGAGCCCGGCTCAACATCGGACGACACCGTCACCGCGTTCCGGTTAGGCTCGGGGCTCCCCTGCCCCGGATTGGCCCCATGCGCGTGATCGCTGCTGCCCTGCTTGCCTGCCTGCCGCTGCCTGCCTTGGCCGCGCCCACCTACGGGCCGCGGCTGGAGGGTTTCGACTACGGCTATCCGGTGAAGATCTTCGCACTGGAGTCGCAGCGGCAGCCACTGGAAATGGCCTATCTGGATGTCCTGCCCAAACGCCGCGCCATCGGCGTGGTGGTGCTGCTGCACGGCAAGAATTTCTGCGCAGCCACCTGGCAGCAGACCATCGCGCCGCTGCTGAACGCCGGCTACCGGGTGATCGCCCCGGACCAGGTGGGCTTCTGCAAATCCAGCAAGCCCGAACGCTACCAGTATTCGTTCGCGCAGCTGGCCGCCAACACCCATGCCCTGCTGCAACAGCTGCAGCTGGGTGATGTACCGGTGCACCTGGTCGGTCATTCGATGGGCGGCATGCTGGCGGTGCGCTACGCGCTGATGTTCCCGCAGGACCTGCGCAGCCTGTCACTGGTCAATCCAATCGGGCTGGAAGACTGGAAGGCGCTGGGTGTTCCCTGGCGCAGCGTGGACACGTGGTACGCCGGCGAAATGAACATCAGCTATGACAGCATCCGCCGCTACCAGCTGGACGTGTACTACGACGGCAAATGGAAGCCGGCGTATGAACCGTGGGCGCGGATGCAGTCGGGCATGTATGAAGGCCCGGGCAAGCAGGTCGTTGCGTGGAGCCAGGCACTGGCATCGGACATGGTGTTCAACCAGCCGGTGGTCTACGAACTGAAGAATCTGCAGGTGCCGACCACGTTGTTCATCGGCCAGAAGGACCGCACCGCGATCGGCCGTGACCTGGCGCCGCCTGCGGTGAAGGCGACGCTGGGCAATTATCCGGTGCTGGGCAGAGCAGCGGCCGCGGCCATTCCGGGCGCGACGCTGGTCGAGTTCGCCGAACTGGGCCATTCGCCGCAGGTGCAGGACCCGAAGCAGTTCAATGCGGCATTGTTGAAGGCGTTGAGGTCGCGTTGAGATTGCGGGCCCGCCGGGCATGGCCCGGCGAGCGCAGCAGCACGGACATCAACCCACGATCCGCAGCACGTCATCCAGCAACGCGGCCGCAGTGACTTCCGCACCCGCGCCCGGCCCCTGGATCAGCAACGGCTGGCGGTGATAGCGATCGCTGTGGATGGCCACGCGGTTGTCGGTGCCCGCGCCCTGCGCCAAGGGGTGATCGGCCGGCAACTCGCGCAGGCCTACCTGCGCACCCTCGCCATCAACGCGGCCGACGAAACGCAGCACACGACCATTGTCGCGCGCCTGCTGCCAACGCGCCTGCAGCGGCGCATCCAGTTGCTCCAGTGCGGCCACCGCATCCTCCAGCGGCAGCGCTGCCAACGCTTCAGGCACCAGTGAATCCACCTGCACCTGCGAAGCATCCAGCGCCAGCCCGCTGCTGCGCGCCAGGATCAGCAGCTTGCGGCGCACGTCCTCGCCGGACAGATCCAGACGCGGGTCCGGTTCGGTATAACCGGCCGCCAGCGCCTCGCGCACCGCCGCCGAGAACGGCGATTGGCCGTCATAGCGATGGAACAGCCACGCCAGCGAGCCGGACAGCACGCCCTCGATGGCGTGGATGTGGTCGCCACCGGCTACCAGCGCGCGCAGGCTGCTCAGCAACGGCAGGCCGGCACCGACGGTGGCGCTGTCGCCATAGCGTGCGCCACTGTCTGCGCAGCTCTCGGCGATGGCCGTGGCACGTGCCAGCTGCGCACCGCGGCCCAGCTTGTTGGCGGTGACCACGTGCACCCCACGCGCCAGCCACTGCACGTGACGTGCGGCCACATCTTCGCTGGCAGTGGCATCGACCACCACGTCACCCCGTTCCAGCCCTTCGGCGCTCGCCCATGGCGGTGAGCTGAGACCGTCACGCGGTGCGCGTCGTGCCAGCTCCAGCGGCAACGCCAGATCACGGTCGATCGCCAGTGCGGTGCGCGAATTGGCCAGCCACTGCACGCTGGGCAGTTCCAACCCGCGTGCCTGCAACGCCTGGTAGCGCTGCACGAAGGCAGAGCCCACCGTGCCGGTGCCGAGCAGCGCCAGGCGTCCCACGCCCAGCGCAGGAATGTCAGCGGCGAGCGCGCTCATGCATCCACCACCTGTTTGCGGCGCGCAGCCGCATCGATCACGGCTTCGGCGCGCTGCAGCGCTGCGCCGAGATCAGCCAGCAGGTCACGCTCGGCCTCGATGCCGACCGACAGGCGCAGCAGGCCTTCGCTGATGCCAGCGGCCGCGCGCGCTTCAGCGGTCATCGCCGCATGGGTCATGGTGGCCGGGTGCGCGATCAGGCTTTCGACGCCACCCAGCGATTCGGCCAGGGTGAAGCAGCGCAGGCCATCGACGAAGGCACGCACTGCGGCATGCGGATCATCGCCTTCGCAGTCGGCCAGTTCGAACGACAGCATCGCGCCGAAGCCGCTTTGCTGGCGCGCGGCGATGGCGTGGCCCGGGTGATCGGCCAGGCCCGGGTAGTACACCGTGCCGACCGCCGGATGCTGATCCAGCAATGCGACGATCGACGCGGTGTTTTCCTGGTGCACGCGCAGGCGCGCATCCAGCGTGCGCAGGCCGCGCAGGGTCAGGAACGCATCGAACGGCGAGCCGGTCAGGCCCAGCGCGTTGCCCCACCACACCAGCTGCTCGTGCAGCGCCGGATCGCGCGCGACCACCGCCCCACCGACCACATCGCTATGGCCATTGATGTACTTGGTGGTGGAATGCAGCACCAGGTCCGCGCCGAACGACAGCGGCTGCTGCAGTGCCGGCGACAGGAAGGTGTTGTCGACTACCACCAGTGCACCGGCCTTGTGCGCGGCCTCGATGACGAAGCGCAGGTCGGTGATGCGCAGCAGCGGGTTGGACGGGGTTTCCACCAGCACCAGCTTCGGCTGCGTGGCCAGCGCCTGCGCCAGTGCGCGCGGATCGGTCAGGTCGGCGGTGACCAGCTCGAAGTGGCCCTTCTTCGCCAGCGCATTGAACAGGCGCCAGCTGCCGCCGTATGCATCATGCGGCACCACCAGGGTGTCGCCCGGCTGCAGCAATGCGTTCAACACCAGGTTGATCGCACCCATGCCGGTGGCGGTGATGACGCCGCCGGCGCCGCCCTCCAGTTCCGCCAGCGCCTCGCCGAGCAGGTCACGGGTCGGGTTGCCACTGCGCGTGTAGTCGTACTGGCGCTTGTTGCCGAAGCCTTCAAAGCTGAAGTTCGACGACAGCACGATCGGCGGCGTGACCGCACCATGCGCGGTGTCCCGATCGATGCCGGCACGGACGGCGGCAGTGGTGCGACTACAGGACGGCTCGTTTGCATGCAGGCTCATGCGGACTCTCCAGAAGTGCGGAAGGCGGTGGCGAGGATCGCGTCGATGCGATCGGTTTCTTTGAGGAAGGCGTCGTGGCCGTAGGGCGAGCGCAGCACGCGCAGACTGCCGCGCGGGCCCAGCCCTTCGACCAGACCGACCAGGTCGGCCAGCGGCACCAGGCGGTCACCCTCCACCGCGACAACTACGGTGGGCGGCAGGATCGCGGTGGGGTCGACGCGGTGCAGGTCGATCGATTCGGACAGGCGCAGGTAAGCAGTCACCGGCGTGCGCGCGACGTACTGCGCACCGGCCGCATCGAGATAGTCTTCGGCGGCCACGCGCACGCGGCCATTGATCACTTCCGGCGCGGCATCGAAGCGCTCGCCGAACTCTTCCGGGGTGCGGTAGCTGAGCATGGCGAACTGCCGGGCCAACGCCAGACCGTGGTCTTCGCCGCACTGCAGCTGGCCCAACGCGACCGCGCGGCGCTGCAATGCGCGCCAGGCGGCGGCATACGGATGCGGGCGATGCGCGCCACTGGCCAGCACCAGCTGGCGCACGCGTGCACGGTGGCGGATCGCGAACTGCTGGCCGACCAGCGCCCCGTAGGAGTAGCCCACGAACGCCTTCAGCGTGCGGATGCCGAGATGGTCCAGCAGCAGCGCCAGTGCATCGGCCTGGTCGGCGGTATCGATCGGCACATCCAGTGCACCATCGGCGCCGATGAAGTCGAAGGCCAGTACACGCAGCTGCTGCGGATCCAGCGCGCGCCCGCTGCCGACCAGGTCTTCGGCCCAGCCCTTCTCGCTGAACTGTGCATTGGACGCCACGTGGCGATGGGCGGAAATGCCACCGGCCAGCACCACCACCGGCGCATTGGCCGGGCCGACCCACTCATAGCGCAGGCGCACCGGGCTGGGGCCGGCGTGACGCATCGACAGCACCGCGGCGAACTCACCGCGCTCGGCATGCACGCGGTCTTCGACCGGCACGCTGACGGGGACAAAGGGTTCGGGGCGAAGCGCGGTACTGGCGGCGAAGCTCATGGCGGGATCCGGTTGGGGAATCGGCCATCGAGCCTTCGCGGGGCCCGCGTTCGAGATGCACGTGGGGTGCATGGTTCGAACCATCTTTCGGTGGACGCCACGGTCCCCGCAGGATTTGGCACCTACGCAGACGCTTTCGCATCCGCGGGCTGCCCCGGCTTCAAAGGGCCTGTCCCTCTGCCGGTCTCGATGGTGGAGCCACGATGCCAGCCCTTTCCGGCACTGTCAATCCCTTCATGCGGATAAAGCGATGAATATTTTCAACGCGACTATGCGAAGGCGGTCGCGGTCGTCCTGTTCAGGATCGGCTACAGTCCCGGCGGTCCCTACCCTCTGGAACCACTGATGCTGCGCCTGCCCCTGACCTGCCTGCTGATGTCCCTGCTGGCGAGCACGACGGCCAGCGCCGGTGACTGGCGCCAGGGCTGGGGACTGGTTTCCCCCGCCACCCCAACCACCCACGCTGGCAGTGCCGAGGGCGCCGCCCCCATGGCCCGGCTGCGCCTGCAGCCGGTCGGCACGCAATGGCAGGCCCGGATCGACAATGGGCTGGCAGGACCGCTGCAGATCGAACTGCGCGCTGCACCCGGACGCCCGGTCGAAGGGCTGCCGCTGCAATCGCTGATCCAGGGCGACAGCAGCCTGGTGATCGGCCACCTGCCCGCCCCGCTCGATGGCCGCACGCTGGATCTGCGCCTGCAGTCGGTGCCGGGCAACCCGGCCGCACAGGCCGAAGATGTCGCCTATCGCCTGCCGTTCGATGCGGCCCGTCCGCGCGTGGACCAGGCGCCACAGGGCCGGTTCAGCCACGATGACGAGGAGAACCGCGACGCGGTGGACTTCGCACTGCCGGAGGGCACGCTGGTGCTGGCCGCGCGCGAGGGCACGGTGATGCAGATCCAGGATGGCTTCCGTGGCAACGGCCAGGACCGCGAGCGCGATGGCGGCCGTGCCAACTTCATCCGCGTGCTGCACAGCGACGGCAGCATGGCGCTGTACGGCCACCTGCAGGCCGGCGGCATGCGCGTGCGTCGCGGCCAGGCGGTGGGGGCCGGGCAGCCGCTCGGCCTGTCCGGCAACAGCGGCTTCAGCAGCGCGCCGCACCTGCACTTCGTGGTGCAGGTCAACCGCGGCATGGGCCTGCGCTCGGTGCCGGCACGCATCTTCGCCGAGCAGGGCCAGCTGCAGTTCGCCCGCCAGGGCGAGGCCGAGGGCGGCATCGGGCGCTGAACGGCCCCGGCCGGTATAATCGGGCGCTTATCTCTTTGAAAAGCGCCCCGGGCGGGCGCCACTGCCATGTCCGAAGTCGCCAACGAAGCGTCGCGTCGCCGCACCTTCGCCATCATTTCCCACCCTGACGCCGGCAAGACCACGCTGACCGAAAAGCTGCTGCTGTTCGGAGGCGCGATCCAGATGGCCGGTTCGGTCAAGGGCCGCAAGGCCGCCCGCCACGCCACCTCCGACTGGATGGCGCTGGAAAAGGAGCGCGGCATCTCCGTCACCTCCTCGGTGATGCAGTTCCCGTACGAAGGCAAGATCGTCAACCTGCTCGACACCCCCGGCCACGCCGACTTCGGCGAGGACACCTACCGCGTGCTGACCGCGGTGGACTCGGCGCTGATGGTGATCGACGTGGCCAAGGGCGTGGAAGAGCGCACCATCAAGCTGATGGAAGTCTGCCGCCTGCGCGACACCCCGATCATGACCTTCATCAACAAGCTCGACCGCGAGGGCAAGGACCCGATCGAGCTGCTGGATGAAGTGGAAACCGTGCTGGGCATCCAGTGCGCACCGGTGACCTGGCCGATCGGCATGGGCCAGCGCCTGAAGGGCGTGGTCCACCTGCTGACCGGCGAAGTTCACCTGTACGAACCGGGCCGCAACTTCACCCGCCAGGACTCGACCATCTTCCCGTCCATCGATGCGCCCGGCCTGGCCGAGAAGATCGGTGCACAGATGCTGGCCGACCTGCGCGACGAACTGGAACTGGTGCAGGGCGCCAGCCATCCGTTCGACCTGGACGCCTACCGCGCCGGCAAGCAGACCCCGGTGTTCTTCGGCTCGGGCGTGAACAATTTCGGCGTGCAGCCGCTGCTGGACTTCTTCGTCGAACATGCCCCGTCGCCGCAAGCGCGTTCCACCACCGGCCGCGAGATCGCCCCGGAAGAGAACAAGCTGACCGGCTTCGTGTTCAAGATCCAGGCCAACATGGACCCGCAGCACCGTGACCGCGTGGCGTTCATGCGGGTCTGCTCGGGCCGCTTCAGCGCCGGCATGAAGACCTTCCACGTGCGCACCGGCAAGGAAATGAAGCTGGCCAACGCGCTGACCTTCATGGCCAGCGACCGCGAGATCGCCGCCGAGGCGTGGCCGGGCGATGTGATCGGCATCCACAACCACGGCACCATTTCCATCGGCGATACCTTCACCGAAGGCGAAGCAGTCACCTTCACCGGAATCCCCAACTTCGCCCCGGAACTGTTCCGCCGCGCACGCCTGCGCGATCCGCTCAAGCTCAAGCAGCTGCAGAAGGGCCTGGCCCAGCTGTCCGAAGAAGGTGCGACCCAGTTCTTCCGCCCGCTGACCAGCAACGACCTGATCCTGGGTGCGGTCGGCGTGCTGCAGTTCGACGTGGCCGCCTACCGCCTGAAGGACGAGTACGGCGTGGAAGCCACCTTCGAGCCGGTCAGCGTGACCACTGCGCGTTGGGTCCACTGCAGCAACGAGAAGAAGCTGGAAGAGTTCCGCGAGAAGAATGCGCTGAACCTGGCGCTGGATGCAGCCGGCCACCTGGTCTACCTGGCACCGACCCGGGTCAACCTGCAGCTGGCGCAGGAACGCTCGCCGGACGTGCGCTTCTCGGCCACCCGCGAAGCGGCGCATACGGTTTCGGTGGGCTGATGCCAGCGGGCCGGATCCCTTTCCGCAAGGAAAGGGCTCTGCCCCCGGCCGTCGCGGGTGGTTCATCCACGCATGGCGTGGATCTACCGCTCACGGATTCATCGGCGCAACGCAGGGATTCACCCACCATACGGTGACGGGCGTGCACACGGCGGCCATCGCGGCGATGATAGGGGGACGCGGGTCCCCCTCCCCGTGAACGATGCCCATGCCCATGTCCACGACGTCCATTGCTTCGATCCGTGAAGAAATCGCCAGCGCCCTGACCCATGGCCTGGGCGCGGTGTTCGCCCTGGCAGCCAGCGCGGTGCTGATCACCCTGGCTGCGATCTACGGCGACGGCTGGCAGCTGGCCAGCGCGATCGTATTCGGTATCGCGCTGTTGCTGCTGTACACCGCCTCCACCCTGTATCACGCCATCCAGCATCCGGTCGCCAAGGGCCGCTTGAAGGTGTTCGACCACTGCGCGATCTACGTGCTGATCGCGGGCACCTATACCCCGTTCACCCTGATCGGCCTGCGTGGTCCGTGGGGCTGGGGCCTGTTCACCGCGATCTGGGCGCTGGCGCTGGGCGGCGTGGTGTTCAAGCTGTTCTACACCGGCCGCTTCAAGGTGCTCTCAACAGTGATCTACATCGCCATGGGCTGGCTGGTGGTCGTGGCGATCAAGCCGATGTGGGCTTCGATCGACGGCGGCACCCTCACCTGGCTGTTCGCCGGCGGCCTGTCGTACACGCTGGGGACCTACTTCTACCACCGTGAATCGATCCCGTATTCGCATGCGATCTGGCACCTGTTCGTGATCGGTGGCAGCGTCTGCCACTTCGTCGCAGTCACCATGCAGGTGCTGTAAACCAGCGTTCGAACGCGGCGTGTGCACACCACGCACATGGACGCTTCGCGCCCTGTCCACGAAGAGGGGGCAACCATGGCGGCGTGAATGCTGCCGCCTCCCCTGCCGCAAAGCGCACGACCCGCTGGCGCCTCCGCCGCCCCGGCCCACGAGGCCGGCGCTGGCTCACGATCCTGATCTTCCTGCTGGCGGCACTCCTGCTGCTGATCGCGTTATGGGACTGGAACTGGTTCAAGGGGCCGGTTGAGCGTGCGGTGCAGGCACGTACCGGCCGTGCGCTGCACATCGGGAACCTTGATGTCGACCTCGGCCGCACCAGTACGATCCGCGCCGATGCGATCACCTTCGCCAATGCCAGCTGGGCGAAACAACCCGATATGGCCACCGCAGACCGCGTCGAGATCGACGTGCGGGTGTGGCCCCTGCTGCGCGGCAGCGTGCAGCTGCCCGAAGTACGCCTGACCCGGCCGGACGTGCTGCTGGAAACAGCGCCGCGCAAGGGCGACCCGGGCAATTGGGATTTCCTCGGTGGCAGCGCCGGTGGGACCAGCCCGCAGCTCAAACGGCTGCGCATCGATGACGGTCGCCTGCAGTTCCTCGACGCGCTCGGCCGTACCGATATCCGCGTGGACGTGCGCAGCGGCCAGCCGAAACAGGCCGATGCGGCGCCACCGCTGCTGGTACAGGGCAAGGGACACTGGCAGGGCAATCCGTTCACCCTGCGTGGCGGCACGGAATCACCGCTGGAGCTGACCGACAGCGACCATCCGTTCCGCATCCATCTCGATGGCCGAGCAGGCGCCACCCACGCGGTAGCCAGTGGCACGCTGACCAATCCCTTCCAGCTGCGCGTGTTCGATCTGCAGTTTGCGCTCAGTGGCCAGGACCTCGCCGACCTCTATCCGCTGCTCGGCATTGCCATTCCGCCGTCGCCGCCCTATGCGTTGAATGGCCGGCTCAAGCGCGACCACAACGTCTGGCACTACGACGCCTTCACCGGCAAGGTCGGCGACAGCGACCTCGTTGGCAATCTGCAGTTCGAAGTGGGCGGTGCGCGGCCGCGGCTGACCGCCACGCTGGAATCCAAGCGCCTGGACTTCGATGACCTTGCCGGCTTCGTCGGTGCCCCACCGAAAACCGGCGGCGGCGAAACCGCCAACGCCGAACAGAAGGCCGAGGCCGCACGGGTTGCCGCCCGCGCACGCGTGCTGCCCGACACGCCCTACAACCTCGGCAAGCTGCGCGCGATGGATGCCGACGTGCGCTGGAAGGCCCACCGCATCAACGCGCCATCGCTTCCGTTGGATGACATGGATGCACACCTGTTGCTGGATGACGGCGTACTGCGGCTGGACCCGCTGAACTTCGGCGTGGCCGGAGGCGATATCCGCAGCACGATCCGCATGGACGCGCGCCGTCCGCAGATCAGCACCGCCCTGAAGGCCAGCGTGCGCGGCGTGCAGCTCAGCCAGCTGTTTCCGGACGCGAAACTGGCCGAGCAGGCCAAGGGCGGCATCGGCGGCGAGGTGGACCTGAGCGGCCGCGGCAACTCGATCGCCGCAATGCTCGGCAGCAGCAGTGGCAAGGTCGGCCTGGCGATGGGCCGCGGCCATGTCGGCAACCTGGTGATGGAACTGGCAGGGCTGGACATCACCGAATCGCTGAAATTCCTGGTGACCGGCGACAAACAGATTCCCCTGCGCTGCGCCTTCGCCGACTTCGGCGTGCGCGACGGCCTGATGACCAGCCAGGCGCTGGCGGTGGACACCACCGATACGATCCTCATCGGCGAAGGCACGGTCAGCCTGCGCGACGAGACCCTGGACCTGCTGCTGAAACCGCGCCCGAAGGACAAGAGCATTCTGGTGCTGCGCTCTCCACTGCACATCAGTGGCACGTTCAAGGACCCGTCATTCCGACCGGACTTCAAGGCGTTGGGCATCCGGGGAGCCGTGGCCCTGGCACTGGGCAGCATCGCCCCACCGGCGGCGTTGCTGGCGACCATCGAACTGGGGCCGGGGAAGGATGCCGACTGCGGTGGGCAATATGCGAAGTAGGTTTACAGCGTTGTTCGCGGCGCCTCTTTTCCCGCGCGTAGAGCCGGAGCAAGGCGACAGGCAGGACACGCCGTAAATACGTCCCCGTAGGCTCGGTCGGCGCATCCATGCGCCTCACGGTCCTGCCTGCCGCCTTGCTTCGGCTCCGGACAGGTTCCTGCGCGCGGAACGAGAGCGGAAATTCAAAGTCAGAAGAAAAAAGCAAATTCAAAAGCTGTTGCCAACCAAGGTTGGCAGCTACCAAAAGCAGATCGTCTGCGGCGAATCTCACCGCGCTCGCGGCAATGTATCCAGAGGCAGAGGGCATGGGCGTGCAGGACCGTTGGCGCCATGGATGGCGCCATCGAGCCTTATCTGATCGGAATCTGGCAGCGTAGGCGTCGAGAGCCGGCGTGGGCCGCCGTGCGAGCCTGGATCTCGACGATCCGTAACCAGGATCGCGACGATCGCCATGTAGCTTGGCGCCCACGCCGGAATCTCCCTTGATCCGCCCGAACAGTTGCTGGAGCGACCACTCGAAGCGA
>NZ_JBDJKU010000090.1:0-12703 GCF_039673015.1 Stenotrophomonas sp. TWI1409 | reverse complement strand
TTTGGAGCGGGGGGGTCGTGTGTCGGAGGGGGCGCGCTGCCGCTCCCCTGCCACCCCCTCCTGGGGGGGGGGGGCCCCCGCGCCCCCCACTACCGGGCGATGGGGCGCCTCCTGCGCCATTCCAGTACCAGCGCCACCACCAGCACGGTCAGCGCCAGCCCGAACCACTGCACGGCGTAGCCCAGGTGACGCTGCGGCGGCAGCGTGTTCGGCAGCAGGTCCAGATCGCGTTCGTCGCCGAATGGCAGTGCCGGGTCCAGGCGCAGGACGCGGTCGGGCAATACCGGTAGGCCAAGCGCCGCCGCCAGGCCTTCGGCGGGCAAACGGCTGGCCAGCCAACGCCCGGCCTCATCGGTAGCGGAGAACGCCGGGCCCAGTGCCAGTCCCGCCGACGGCGGCGGCGCCAATAACCCACGCACCGCCACCGGCGAAGGCGGCGCCGGCACATCCGGCAGCGTGCGATCCGGCGGCAGCGCGCGCCAGCCGAGGTCGACCAGCAGCACGCTGCCTCCGTCACTGCGGAACGGACGATAGATCTTCACCCCGGCGCGACCATGCCGGGTCTGGTTGTCCAGCAGCACCACGCCGGGCAGGAAGCGGCCGTGGTCGGCCACGCCATGCAACGCGCCGGGCGCCGCCAGAGCCTGCGCCAGTGGCAGCGCCTGTGCCACGGCTGGACCTTGTGCATCCAACATTGCCTGTTTGGCATGCATGCGCTGCAGCTGCCACAGCCCCAATGCGCTGAAACCGGCCATCGCCAGCACCGCCAACAGCCAGCCGATCACGCGCGTGTGCTGGCGCATCATGACAAGTCCGCGCAAACGCGGTCAGATAGGCCCATCCACCCTGCCCTCGAGCCGCGCATGAGTGATTCGCTGAAGACCCTGCTGGTAATCGCGTTTCTGATCGTCATCGTCTGGAATCTGGGCGCCGGCCTGTATTACCTGCTGGTCGACCGCGGCCAGACCAAGCGCACGGTCAACGCACTGACACGCCGCATCGCGGTGTCGGTGGCGTTGATCCTGCTGGTGATCGTGAGCATCTACATGGGCTGGATAAAACCGCACGGCATCGGCGGCTGAGGCCACCGATACGTGCGCGGTCAAAGCACGTAGACGAACATGAAGAGCATCAGCCACACCACGTCGACGAAGTGCCAGTACCACGCGGCGGCTTCGAAACCGAAATGGTTGTCGCGGGTGAAGTGCCCCTTGGCCGAACGCAGCCACATCACGATCAGCATGATCGTGCCCAGCAGCACGTGCGCACCGTGGAAGCCGGTCAGCATGAAGAACGTTGAACCGTAGATGCCCGAACCGAGCGTCAGGTTCAGTTCCTTGTAGGCGTGGATGTACTCCTCCGCCTGCAGGGTCAGGAAGCCGAGGCCGAGCACCACGGTCAGGCCCAGCCAGATCAGCAGCTGGCGGCGGTTGCCCGCCTTCAGTGCGTGGTGGGCGATGGTCAGGGTCACGCCGGAGGTCAGCAGGATCAGCGTATTGATCAGCGGCAGGCCCCAGGCCGGAATGGTCTGGAACGCGCCACCGATCGCCGCCGGGCCATTGGTCGGCCATCCGGCGGAATAGCCCTGCCAGAGCAGCTCGTTGGTCATCACCCCGCGGCCTTCGCCGCTGAGCCACGACAGGCCCAGGTTGCGGGTGTAGAACAGCGCGCCGAAGAACGCACCGAAGAACATCACTTCGGAGAAGATGAACCAGATCATCCCCATCCGGAACGAGCCATCGACCTGATGGTTGTAGTTGCCGGCCTGCGATTCGCGCACCACGTCGCTGAACCACCAGAACAGGGTCAGCACCAGCATCGCGATGCCGATGTAGAACGTCCAGCGTCCCCAGCTGGCATCGTTGAGCCAGCTGGCCACACCGA
The DNA here is from genome assembly GCF_039673015.1 of Stenotrophomonas sp. TWI1409. Lineage (NCBI taxonomy): Bacteria > Pseudomonadati > Pseudomonadota > Gammaproteobacteria > Lysobacterales > Lysobacteraceae > Stenotrophomonas > Stenotrophomonas sp. TWI1409. The sequence continues at coordinate 10,819 of NZ_JBDJKU010000090.1, read as the reverse complement.
CCATGGTCACCATCATCGCGATGGAACCCACGAACGGCCATTTGCTCTGGGCCGGGACGAAGTACACGTTGGCGTCGGTCGGTGTCTGGGCCATGTCGGTATCCGGGGTCAGGGTGCGGCGTGCGCGCCTTCCGAGGTGGCGGCCGGAGCCAGCCGATCGGACAGCGCGTCGTTGCGGTAGAAGGTGTAGGACAGCGTGATCGTCTTGATCTCCGGTGGCAGGTCCGGATCGACGATGAAGCGCACCGGCATGTCGCGCTTCTCGCCGGCCTGCAGCGTCTGCGCGGTGAAACAGAAGCACTCGGTCTTGCTGAAGAAGCCCGACGCACGCGCCGGCGCCACCGAAGGCACCGCGCTGCCGACCACTGCCTGCTGGCTGTCATTGCGGGCGAAGTACAGCGCTTCGTTGAGTTCGCCCGGCACCACGTCCATCGTCAGCTGCTCGGGATGGAACGACCATGGCAGCCGTGAGTTGACCCCGCCATCGAATTCCACGCGCACGGTGCGCTTGCCGGTCACGGCGCCGGTACTGGCCTCGCTGCCGGGACCGCGTTCCAGGCGCACGCCGAACACCTTTTCGCAGGCGATGCGGTACAGCGGTACCAGCGAGAACGTGAGCAGGAACACCGCCACCGCCACACCGATCAGGCGCGGCAGTCCCGCACTGCGTGACGGTGTGCTGGCCGGTGCGTCGCTCATCGGCCGATCACCCCACTGAGGATGAAGCCGACGTAGACCAGCACGGCGATGGCGCCGACCCACATCGCCGTGCGCCTGGCGCGCTGGCGTTGCTGCTCGATGCTTCCACCCTGGTAGAGCCGACCGCTGGTCGGCTGCGCTTCGCTGTTGTAGAGCCGACCGTTGGTCGGCTGCTTTTCGTCAGTCGAGCATGGCTCGACTCTACCGATCGGGAGCGGGCTTTCGTTATGCATGCCCCACCTCAATGCGTGATGTCGTCATGCGCCAGATCCCCCGGGCGGATGGTCGGCGGCGTGGTGAAGGTATGCGCCGGCGCCGGCGACGGCAGCGTCCATTCCAGGCCGCGCGCACCTTCCCACGATCGGGCCTCGGCCTTCTCGCCATTGCGCAGCGAGGACAGCAGGATCGCGGCCATCATGAACGGCGTGGCGAACATGCCGAACGCACCGATCGAGCTGATCAGGTTCCAGTCGGCGAAGGCCACGCTGTAGTCGGGAATACGCCGCGGCATGCCGGCCAGGCCGAGGAAGTGCTGCGGGAAGAACAACAGGTTGACGAACACGATCGACCACCAGAAGTGCACCTTGGCCCACTTCTCGCTGTACATCCGCCCGGTCCACTTCGGCCACCAGTAGTACACCGCCGCGATCAGCGCGAACACCGCGCCGGTCACCAGCACGTAGTGGAAGTGCGCGACCACGAAGTAGGTGTCGTGGTACTGGAAGTCAGCCGCCACGATCGCCAGCATCAGGCCGGAGAAGCCACCGATGGTGAACAGGATGACGAACGCCACCGACCACAGCATCGGTGCCTCGAACGTCAGCGAGCCACGCCACATGGTGCTGACCCAGTTGAACACCTTCACCCCGGTCGGGATCGAGATCAGCATGGTGGCGAACATGAAGTAGATCTCGCCACCCAGCGGCATGCCCACGGTGAACATGTGGTGGGCCCAGACGATGAACGACAGGAACGCGATGGCGGCGGTGGCGTACACCATCGCCTGGTAGCCGAACAGCGGCTTGCGGCTGAAGGTCGGGATGATCTCGCTGACCACGCCGAAGGCGGGCAGGATCATGATGTAGACCTCGGGGTGCCCGAAGAACCAGAAGATGTGCTGGTACATCACCGGGTCACCGCCACCGGCGGCGTTGAAGAAGCTGGTGCCGAAGAACTTGTCGGTCAGCAGCATGGTCACCGCACCGGCCAGCACCGGCATCACCGCGATCAGCAGGAACGCGGTGATCAGCCAGGCCCAGCAGAAGATCGGCATCTTCAGCAGGTCGATGCCCGGCGCACGCATGTTCAGCACGGTGGCGATGATGTTGATCGCGCCCATGATCGAGCTGATGCCGGCCACGTGGATGGCGAACACGCTGAAGGCGACGTTGTAGCCGCCCTGCAGCGACAGCGGCGGGTACAGCGTCCAGCCGCCGGCCGGCGCACCACCGGGCAGGAACAGGGTCAGCAGCAGCAGGCTGAAGGCCACCGGCAACAGCCAGAACGACCAGTTGTTCATGCGCGGCAGCGCCATGTCCGGCGCGCCGATCTGCAGCGGGATCATCCAGTTGGCGAGGCCGACGAAGGCCGGCATCACGCCGCCGAAGATCATCACTAGCGCATGCACGGTGGTCATCTGGTTGAAGAACTCGGGCTTGACGAACTGCAGGCCCGGCTGCGCCAGCTCGGCGCGGATCACCACACTCATCGCCGCACCGATGATGAACATGATGAAGCTGAAACCCAGGTACAGCGTGCCGATGTCCTTGTGGTTGGTCGAGAAGAACCAACGCTCGAAGAAACTCTGCTGGTGATGGTGATCGTCGTGCCCAACTGCCGAGTGCGCCATTGCAAAACACCTCTCAGAATCGGTTGTCACCACGGCCGCGAACGGCCGCGGGCTTTACATCACGCGCCGCTGGCCGCGGTGGCAGGCGCGCTGCCGGCTTCAGCAGCGGCAGGCGCTGCAGGTGCCTCTCCCGTCGGTGCAGTCGGTTCGGCAGGTGCCGCCGGCGTTGTCGGCTCGGCGGGCGGCGCCGGCTTGCGCTGCGCCAGCCACTGCTTGAACTCTTCCTTGGACACCGCCTCGACCACGATCGGCATGAAGCCATGGTCCTTGCCGCACAGCTCGGCGCACTGGCCGCGGTAGACGCCGGGCTGCTCGATGCTGGTCCAGGCCTCATTGATGAAACCGGGGATGGCGTCCTGCTTCCAGCCCAGCGCCGGCACCCACCAGGCGTGGATCACGTCGTCGGAGGTGATGACGAAGCGCACCTTGGTATCGACCGGCAGCACCAGGCGGTTGTCGACATCCAGCAGGTAATGCGGGTGAGTCTCGCGGGTCGGCACGATGCCACTTTGCCGCACGCGGTCGGACTCGCGGTCCAGGCGGCTGGTGAAGGTGACGTTCTCGCCGAGATATTCGTACTTCCACATCCACTGGTAGCCGGTGACCTTCACCGTCATCTCGGCATCGCGGGTGTCGTACATCTTGATCAGGTTGGCCGTGGCCGGCCATGCCATCACGATCAGGATGATCACCGGGATCACTGTCCAGATGATCTCGGCCTTGGTGTTGTGGCTGAAGGTGGCGGCGACCGCGCCCTTGGATTTGCGGAACTTGAAGATGGCGTAGGCCATCGCCCCGAACACGATGACGCCGATCACCGTGCAGATGATCAACGATAGATTGTTCGATTCCCAGGCCAGGCGCGAGGTCTGGGTCACCCCCTTGCCCATGTTCAGCTGCCACGGCTTGGGATCGGCCGCCTGGGCCCAAGCCAACGCCGGCATCAGTCCCCCGGCCACCATGGCGGCGACCGCTGCAACGCACTTCGTGCCCCACCTGCTGCTTTGCTTCATTGCCTAGACCCTTAGCGTCGTCGGTTGCCGCCATCGCTGGCGGCGAGCAAGCTTTCAAGTGTCTCTGCGAGCGTCTGACGTTCGGCCGGCGCGAGGAAACTCCCCACCTCCACCTGCCGGCCGCTGGATGCCAGCCGGACCCTCTCGTCGTCGGTGAGCAGGCGCACCCAGTGGGGGTGGGCCCGGAACACCGGCGATCCACCGGGTACGGGGATGACCTCCACGTACGCCGGCACTACCCGGATCTCCTCCTGCCGTTCACCACTGCGCCACAAGGCACGCAGTGCCGCCGCCAGCACCAGGCTGTACAGCAGCGCGAACAGGGGGGCGAATGCATTGCCGGCCAACCACCCGAGGGCGGACACCAGCCACATCGCACCCGACAACACGGTGAACAACAGGACGAACTGCCGGGCATCGAGCGCCCGTGGGGGACGCAGCCGCAGCTGCGTACCTGACCCATCCGGAGCTGGAAGCACCTCGATCATGTCGCAACCGCGTTCCTGCCGCGGGAAACGTCTCGATGGTAGCCCCGCCCTCTCGCCGGTAGCAAGGGTGCATTCACACTTTTACCATGCTGCAACACAGCATGAGGTCGGCGGCACGAATGACGAATTCAGCACAAATTCTGCCGAGCTTGCTGAACACGCTGAATCCACCGCAGCTAGGGGCTATCAGCGCTTCACGAAGGTGGCTGATGGGCACTTCCGCAACCCGCAAAAATGATTAAAATCGCCAAGTTTTCCACTGGCCGGACCGGCATGAACGCACCTTCCTCCTCCCCTGCCGCCCACGACGCTCCGCGTCCCGGCGCGCTGCTGTCGCCGGAACTGCCGGCGCCCCCCAACCCGTTCCGCCAGGCCATCACCGATGGTTGGTTGAAGGACGAGGCCAGCCACGTTCGCGAGCTGCTGGCGCAGGCCCGCCTGCCCGCCGAAGAGCAGGCCAAGGTGCAGGCGCTGGCCGCCGACCTGGTCGGCCGCGTGCGCGTGCGTGCCAAGGACCAGGGTGCGATCGAAGCCTTCATGCGCCAGTACGACCTGGGCAGCGAGGAAGGCGTGCTGCTGATGTGCGTGGCCGAGGCGCTGCTGCGCATTCCGGACCAGGACACCGCCGACAAGCTGATCCGCGACAAGCTGGCCGATGCCGACTGGGAAAAGCACCTGGGCGGCAGCGACTCGGTGCTGGTCAACGCCTCCACCTGGGGCCTGATGCTGACCGGCAAGCTGGTGCAGATGAACGACGCCACCCGTGCCGATGCGCCCAGCGCGTTCAAGCGCCTGGTCGGCCGCGTCGGTGAGCCGGTGGTGCGCCTGGCCGTGCGCCAGGCGATGAAGATCATGGGCCACCAGTTCGTCATGGGCCGCACCATCAGCGAAGCGCTGTCGCGCTCGCACAAGGGCGACAACGCGAATTACCGCTACTCGTTCGACATGCTGGGCGAAGGCGCGCTGACCATGAAGGACGCGCTGCGCTACCTGGAAGACTACCGTCGTGCGATCCACGCCATCGGCGGCGACCACAAGGCACGCGGCGGCCGTCCGGACGGTGACGTCAACAACGCGCCGGGCATCTCGATCAAACTGTCGGCGCTGTACCCGCGCTACGAGCACGCCAAGCGCGAGCGCGTGCTGAAGGACCTGGTGCCGGGCGTGCTGGAACTGGCACAACTGGCCAAGAGCTACGGCATCGGCTGCACCGTCGACGCCGAAGAGTCCGACCGCCTGGAACTGTCGCTGGACATCATCGAGCAGGTCTTCTCCGACGCCTCGCTGGCCGGCTGGGACGGCTTCGGCGTGGTCGTGCAGGCCTACCAGAAGCGCACGCCGTACACGATCGACCACCTGGCCGACATGGCCCGCCGCGCCGGTCGCCGCCTGCAGGTGCGCCTGGTCAAGGGCGCCTACTGGGACGCCGAGATCAAGCGCGCGCAGATCGAAGGCTACCCGGGCTACCCGGTGTTCACCCGCAAGCAGAACACCGATGTCTCCTACCTGGCCTGCGCCAAGCGCCTGTTCACGCATGCCGACGCGATCTACCCGATGTTCGCCACGCACAACGCACACACCATCGCGGCCGTGCGCAGCATCGCCAACGGTGGCGTGTACGAGCACCAGAAGCTGCACGGCATGGGCGATGACCTGTACGCGGAAGTGGTGCCGGCCGACCGCTTGAACCTGCCCTGCCGCGTGTATGCGCCGGTCGGTTCGCATGAAGACCTGCTGCCGTACCTGGTGCGTCGCCTGCTGGAAAACGGCGCCAACTCCAGCTTCGTCAACCGCATCACCGACGAGCGCGTGCCGATCGCCGACCTGATCCGCGATCCGGTCGAGATGGTTGCTTCGTTCGAATCGATTCCGCATCCCAAGATCCCGCTGCCGGTTGACCTGCTGCGCAGCCAGAACCACGACAGGAAGAACTCCATGGGCGCCAACCTCGCCAACGACAACGAACTGCGCGCCCTCGCCGAGCAGATCAACGCTGCAGTGAAGCCGTGGCAGGCCGCCCCGCTGGTGCCGGGTGCGAACCCGGCCGGCGCCGCGCTGCCGGTGACCAATCCGGCCGACACCCGCGAAGTGGTCGGCCAGTGGCTGGCCGCCGATGCCGCCACCGTGCAGAAAGCCCTGGCCAACGCCGTGGCCGCGCAGCCGGCCTGGAACCGCACCCCGGCCGCCAGCCGCGCCGCCATCCTCGAGCACGCCGCCGACCAGCTGGAAGCGCGCATGCCGGAGTTCATGGCGCTGTGCGTGAAGGAAGCCGGCAAGAGCCTGCCCGACAGCATCGCCGAAGTGCGCGAAGCCGTGGATTTCCTGCGCTACTACGCCAAGCAGGCGCGCGAGCAGTTCAGCCACGCCGAGAAGCTGCCCAGCCCGACCGGTGAATCCAACGAGCTGCAGCTGCACGGCCGCGGCGTGTTCGTCTGCATCAGCCCGTGGAACTTCCCGCTGGCGATCTTCCTGGGCCAGGTCGCTGCCGCCCTGGCCGCCGGCAACAGCGTCATCGCCAAGCCGGCCGAGCAGACCAACCTGATCGGCTACTACGCGGTGAAGCTGCTGCATGACGCCGGCGTGCCGGCCGAGGTGGTGCAGTTCCTGCCGGGCGACGGTGCCACCGTCGGTGCCGCACTGACCGCCGACCCGCGCGTGGCCGGCGTGGCCTTCACCGGCTCCACCGACACCGCCCGTGCGATCAACCGCGCGATGGCCGCACGTGACGCCGCCATCGGTGTGCTGATCGCCGAGACCGGTGGCCAGAATGCCTTCATCGCCGACTCCTCGGCACTGCCGGAACAGCTGGTCAAGGATGCGATCGGCTCCGCCTTCACCTCGGCCGGCCAGCGCTGCTCGGCCGCGCGCGTGCTGTTCGTGCAGGACGACATCGCCGACAAGGTGATGACCATGCTGGCCGGTGCGATGAAGGAACTGAAGGTCGGCAACCCGGGCCTGCTGTCCACCGACGTCGGCCCGGTGATCGACGCCGACGCGCTGAAGATCCTGCAGGACCACGCCGAACGCATGGACCGCGAAGCGCGCCTGATTGCTGCCGCCGAGCTGTCTGCCGAAGCGGCCAATGGCACCTTCTTCGCGCCACGTGCGTACGAACTGAAGGACCTGGGCCAGCTGCAGAAGGAAGTGTTCGGTCCGGTCCTGCACGTGATCCGCTGGAAGGGCGACCAGCTCGACGCGGTGATCGACCAGATCAACGCCACCGGCTACGGCCTGACCCTGGGCGTGCATTCGCGCATTGACGAGACCGTCGACCGCATCAGCAACGGCGTCCACGTCGGCAACGTCTACGTCAACCGCAACCAGATCGGTGCGGTGGTCGGCGTGCAGCCGTTCGGCGGCCAGGGCCTGTCCGGCACCGGCCCGAAGGCCGGCGGCCCGCACTACCTGCTGCGCTTTGCCACCGAAAAGACGGTGACGGTGAACACCACCGCTGCCGGCGGCAACGCCTCGCTGCTGACCCTGGGCGACTGATCGCCCGGTAGTTGCAGTGAACGAAAAACCCCGCGAAAGCGGGGTTTTTTGTGCTTTTTTCCTGTAGCGCCGAGCCCATGCTCGGCTTGTACGGTGCAGCCGAGCGTGGGCTCGGCGCTACACCCGCATCAGGCCGCGCCAATGACGCAACGCCACCAGCGCGTTGATCCAGAAGCCCACGTACAGGATCGAGGTCAGGTGCAGGCCACGGCTGTAGTACAGCGGCACCGCAACGGTGTTCACCAGCAGCCACACCCACCACGATTCCAGCTTGCGCCGCATCATCAGGATCTGCGCGATCACGCTCAGCACCAGTACCGCCGAATCGATGTAGGGCGCGTAGGCGTTGGTCAGGCGGGTCAGCATCCAGCCGTAGCCGAACGTGGCCACCACCGCCAGCGGCGCCAGCCAGGCCCATGCACGCGGTCGCAATGAGGTGATCGGCAGCGGCGCACCGTGATCGCCACGCAGCCACTGCCACCAGCCCAGCACGCTGATGGCAATGAAGAAGAACTGCAGCACCATGTCCGCGTAAAGATGCGAGCGCTCGAACACCGCTGCAAACAGCGCACAGCCGACGATGCCCAGCCACCAGGTGTGCACGTTGTTGCGGCCGGCCAGCAGGATCGAGCCGGCGACGGCGATGTTGGCAGCCAGCTCCAGCTGGAAGTTCGGATCGGACAGGTTCATGGCGCTATTGTCGTGGATCCACGCCGTGGATGGCTGCGCTCTTCAGTAGATCCACACCACGCGTGGATGGCCCGGGGCCACAGAAAAAGAAAGCCCCGCTTGCGCGGGGCCTTCCGTGTGCTGCGTCAGGCCGAGGCCCGAATCAGAACTTGTACTGGAACGAAGCCGCCAGCACGTCGCCACGGACCTTGTACTTGCCCGACAGCGAGTTGCCCTGGTTGGCAGTGGTCGCACGCACGTTCACGTTCGGATCGCTGGTGAACAGGTGGGTGTAGCCAAAGTTGTACTCGGTGTTTGCCGACGGGGTCCAGCCCACGCCCAGCGACAGCCACTTGCGGCTGGTATCCGGCACGCGCACGTCGCGGTGGGCGTCGGTGGTCGGGGTCTGGTCCAGCGCAACACCACCGCGCAGGGTGACGGTGTCGCTCAGCTTGTAGTCGGCGCCCAGCGACACGAAGGTGGTGTCACGGTAGCCGAACTCCAGGACCGAGTCCGCCTGCGGCGACGCATAGTCGACGGTGACGCTGTCAAAGGCGGTCGACCAGGCGGTACGGGTCACGTCGCCCATCACGGTCCAGCGGTCGTTGACCTTGTGGGTCACGCTCAGGGTGGCCGAGGCCGGCATGGTCACCGTGGCCTTGCCGCTGGTGTCCATGAACCAACCGCGGGTACGCGGCGAGTTGGTCAGCAGCGAACGTGCGCGGTCGGCGCCGCTGAAGGTCGCATCACCACCGGTGATCTTGTGCTCGACCTTCGAACGGTAGCTCAGGCCGATGTGGGTGTTCTCGTCGATCGAGAACAGGCCACCGACGGTCCAGCCCACGGCATTGTTGTCACCCTCGATCTTCAGGGTGCCATCCGCGCTGCCCGGGGCGAAGCCCGGAGCGCCGGCGCCGGCCAGGATGCTGCCGTAGTCGACGGCGTTGCTCAGCTCGATGGTCAGGTGCTCGACGAACACCGACGCGCCGAACGACACGTACGGGTTGACGTCATACGACGCGGCGAAGCCAAGGTCGATGGCCTTCAGATCGGTCTTCAGGCCGCTGTAACGACCCACCCAACCGTTGTCGTATTCGGTCTTGAAGCCGAACGGTGCGGTCAGCGACACACCGAAGTGGGCCTGCTCGCCGATCGGCATGTGGAAGTACGCAGCCGGGACCGGAGCGATCATGCCGGCGTCGCCGCCGTCACCACCGGTCTGCGGGCGGCCTGCCGCATTGCGGCCCTGGCCCTTGAACTCGGCCTTGAAGCTGATGGCGCTCAGGTCGCCCTGGACCATCGTGCCTTCCAGCTGGCGCATGCCGGCCGGGTTGACGGCGATGATGGAGGCGTCGCCTTCGGCGCTGCCGGAACCGGCGAACGCGCGGCCGAGGCCCTTGGCGCTGTTTTCCTTCAGCTGGAAGGCGGCAGCGTTGGCATCGGCGGCGGCCAGCGCACCGGCAACGCCGACGGCCAGCAGGGTCAGTCGGGCAATGGTGGAAGCGGTTTGCATCGTAGTTCTCTCTCCGGTAAGCGGTGATGGTGCTCTAAGTGCGCCTGCGCCCGGCAGGCCTTGGGGCCCTTCGGAGCGCGCCGGATTCCCCTCCCGACATACGACGCCGTATGCGAGTATTACCCAGAGCTGTTAATGAAACAATAACAGCGCAGGCGCTTTTTTCGTCCCAGAAGCTGAACAGGACAATCCCCGCCGTAAGCGCCCGCACGCTAGGCTATTGCCCATGTTCGTCTCCCTCCCGTCGCGCAAGAAGGCGGCCCTGCGCTGGGCCACGCCCGTGCTGTTTGCGGCACTGTGGCTGGCGTTCCTGTGGTCGATTTCGCGTCCGGACGACGCCCGGGGCAGCCTCTGGCTGGACTGGGGCGCCCTGTCCACCGGCCTGACCCACCCGCTGGACTGGTGGGCGACCCTGCAGGACGGCAGCGTGCTGCGGCTGTTCACGGCCCTGTTCCTGCACGCGGACTGGTCACACCTGCTGGGCAACCTGGTATTCCTGCTGATCTTCGGCCTGCCTGCTGAGCGGGTGCTGGGCCCGTGGCGGCTGCTGCTGCTGTTCCTGGTCGGCGGTGCCGTTTCCAATCTGGTGGCGATCTACACCATGGGCAGCCCGGACCAGATCATCATCGGCGCCAGCGGCGCGGTGTCCGCACTGATCGGCGCCTATCTGGCGCTGTTCCCGGGTGCACGGCTGGGCGTGGTCATTCCGCTCGGCCTGTTCCTGGAGTTCGTGCGCGCCCCGGCCTACCTGCTGATCGGCGTCTGGGCCGCCCTGCAGGTGGTGTTCGCCCATATCGGCCCAAGCTTCGGCATGGTGGCCTGGTGGGCGCACATCGGCGGCTTCGTGTTCGGCGTGGTGTACGGGGTCTACGTGCGGGCGGCCATCGCCCGCCGCCTGCGCAAGCGCCACGGCTTCTGACCCCTGGTAGTGCCGGCCGCTGGCCGGCTCCACGCGCACCCGCTCGTTCTTGGATCAGTCGAGCACGGCTTGTATGTTCCTCCCGGCTCCTACGCGGTATGTAGGAGCCAGGGTGGAGGGACCGTCAAGCATGCATCTGCGGATACTAGCCGACAGACGAGTCGAGCGATCCCCATC
>NZ_JBDJKU010000089.1:0-12812 GCF_039673015.1 Stenotrophomonas sp. TWI1409 | reverse complement strand
GGGGGGCCTCAATCTCCCCCCCCGGGGGGCGCGGGCGCGCGCCCCCCACTACCGGGCTGCGCGGCAGGATTGCCGACCAGCGGCCGGCACGACCGCGTTGCGGCCGGGGTCACCCTGGCCCCGCTACAATCGGCACCATGCACGTCTACCTGCAACATCCCGACGCCGGTGCGCAGGCACCGCGCTTCCTGCGCCTGAGCCTGCAGCCGGATCTGTTCGGCGGCTGGGAACTGCTGCGCGAGAGCGGTCGCGTCGGCAGCCGCTCGCAGCTGCGGCGCGAGCTGTTCCTGCAGGCCGACGAAGCCCGCCATGCCTTCGAGAAGGCCCGCGATGCCGAACTGCATCGCGGTTTCCAGATCCTCTCGCACGGCGACTGACGCCGCTGCCAACTTTCGTCCAAGGAATGCCCATCGTGACCAGCCCTCTCCGCAACGATCGCCTGCTGCGCGCCCTGCGCCGCGAACCGGTGGACTGCACCCCCGTCTGGCTGATGCGCCAGGCCGGACGCTACCTGCCGGAATACCGCGCGACCCGAGCCAAGGCCGGCAGCTTCCTGGCCATGGCCAAGAATCCGGAGATTGCCTGCGAGGTTACCCTGCAGCCGCTGCGCCGCTTCCCGCTGGATGCGGCCATCCTGTTCTCGGACATCCTCACCATTCCCGATGCGATGGGCCTGGAGCTGTACTTCGTCGAAGGCGAAGGCCCGAAGTTCCGCCACCCGGTGCGTGATGAAGCCGCCATCGCCAGACTGGCGGTGCCGGACATGGAACAGGACCTGGGCTACGTGATGGACGCGGTGCGCCTGATCCGCCGTGAGCTGGACGGCCAGGTGCCGCTGATCGGTTTCTCCGGCAGCCCGTGGACGCTGGCCTGCTACATGGTGGAAGGCGGCGGCAGCAAGGACTTCGCGCGGATCAAGGCGATGGCACTGAACCATCCGCAGGCCCTGCACCGCCTGCTGGAGGTCACCACCGAGGCGGTGATCGCCTATCTCGGCGCGCAGCGCGCGGCCGGTGCACAGGCGCTGCAGGTGTTCGACACCTGGGGCGGCGTGCTGTCGCCGTCGATGTACCGCGAGTTCTCGCTGCGCTACCTGCAGCGCATCGCCGAGGGCCTGGAGCGCGGCGAAGGCAACGAGCGTACGCCGCTGATCCTGTTCGGCAAGGGCACCGGCCTGCACTTGGAAGCGCTGTCGCAGACCGGCGCCGATGCGCTGGGCCTGGACTGGACGCTGGACCTGGACGAGGCGATGCGCCGCACTGGCGGCCGCGTCGCCCTGCAGGGCAACCTCGACCCGACCACCCTGTACGCCTCGCCGGATGCGATCGCCGCCGCAGCAGCACGCGTGCTCGACACCTATGCCGCCGGCAACGGCGGTTCGCGCGAGGGCCATGTGTTCAACCTCGGCCACGGCATGTCGCCGGACATGGACCCGGCGCACGTGCAGGTGCTGGTCGACGCGGTGCACGCGCACAGCCAGCGCTGAGCATTGCGCATGCGGTTGCGGCGCGATGTTGATCGCGCCGTGACCCGCAGTGCGCGATCATGACGTCCCCCACGCTGCACCGGCCACACCCCATGTCCACATCGCCATCGACCTACAACCGCCAGCGCCCCCTGCTGTGGCTGGTTTCGTTGGCGATCTTCATGCAGATGCTGGACTCGACCATCGTCAACACGGCCTTGCCGGCGATGGCGGCCAGCCTGGGAGAAAGCCCGCTGCAGATGCAGTCGGTGGTGTTCAGCTACGCGCTGGCGGTGGCCACTTTCATCCCCGCCTCCGGCTGGATTGCCGACCGCTACGGCACGCGTCGTACCTTCCTGGTAGCGATCATCCTGTTCACCCTCGGCTCGCTGGCCTGCGCGCTGGCCCAGCACCTGCACCAGCTGGTTGGGGCACGTGTGCTGCAGGGTATCGGCGGTGCGATGCTGCTGCCGGTCGGCCGCCTGGCAGTGATGCGTTCGGTGCCACGCGAGGACTTCCTGCGCGCGATGAGCTTCATCGCCATCCCCGCGCTGGTCGGCCCGTTGATCGGCCCGACGTTGGGTGGCTGGCTGGTCGAGATCGCGTCGTGGCACTGGGTGTTCCTGATCAACCTGCCGATCGGCGTGATCGGTTTCATCGCCGCGATGAAGATCATGCCCGACCACTACGCCAGCCATCGCACCCGTTTCGACCTGCGCGGCTACATCATGCTGGCCTTTGCGATGGTGGTGCTGTCGCTGGCGCTGGACGGCATCTCCGGGCTCGGAACGCCACATGCGCTGGTGATGCTGATGACCGTGGCCGGCCTGGCCGCACTGGTCGGTTACTGGCTGCATGCCGCCAACTCCACCGCGCCGTTGTTCTCGCTGGCCCTGTTCCGCGTGCCCAGCTACCGCATCGGCATCCTTGGCAACCTGTTCTCGCGCATCGGCAGCAGCGCCATGCCGATGCTGATCCCGTTGCTGCTGCAGGTCGGCCTGGGCCTTGGCCCGATGAACGCCGGCCTGATGATGGTGCCGGTGGCGGCGGCCGGCATGGTGTCGAAGAAGCTGGCGGTGAAGCTGGTCGAGCGCTACGGCTACCGCCGCGTGTTGATGGTGAACACCGTGCTGGTGGGCCTGGCGATGGCCAGCTTCATCCTGATGACACCCGGCCAGCACCTGGCCTGGCGCCTGCTGCAGCTGGCGTTCTTCGGCGCGGTCAATTCACTGCAGTTCACCGTGATGAACACCGTGACGCTGCGGGATCTGGACCGCGAGTTCGCCAGTTCCGGCAACAGCCTGCTGTCGATGGTGATGATGCTCGCCGCCGGTTTCGGTGCCGCGGCGGCCGGCAGCCTGCTGGCCGCGTTCGGCAATCACCTGGACAGCAACAGCGCCACCGCGGCACTGCATGCGACGTTCCTGTGCGTGGGCGCGATCACCCTGACCTCGACGATGATCTTCTGGCAGCTGCCGGACACCAAGCCGGAGCCACGGCAGGTCGAGCACGTCGCGGAGTGAGGGGGTTCGGCAGGGTTGCACCCTGCACCCGCTAGAAGCCGCAGCAACAGCAAAAACCGGCTCTGTGAATGCTGTGCGCTGGGCGGTGCGGTGTGGGGCTTCAGGACACGCCGTAAACCCATCCTTGGGGGCTCGATGGCGCCATCCATGGCGCCAACGGTCCTGCAGCCCCACACCGCCCCACCCCCGATAGTTTCCCGGTGACGGTAAGTAGATCCACGCCATGCGTGGATGAAACTTCATCGAAATCGAATATTTCGATATCGGAAAGATCTGAGCCGAGCATGGCTCGGCTCTACAGAAAGCAACTGTCGGCACCTCGCGAGAATCTGTCGAAGGCGGGGTGGGTCCGGTTGTGGGGGCGTGAGCCGCATGGGCCCGAGGCATGCCTCGGGCGAGTTGGGCAGGAGGCCCAACCCCGGTCTTGCCGTGTGCGCAGGACAGCGCACACGAGCAAGCGGCGACCGAGCTTACATGGATGTACTTGCAGCGTCCCCCGCAACCGGACCCACCCCGCCATCCCACGGATTGCGCGCTTTTGACGTTGACGTTGCTGCTGCAGGTGCAGGGCTGCAAGCCCTGCAATAAACCCTACCTTCCCATCACCCGGGCGATCGCTTCCACCAGCAGTTCCCCGGTCACCGGCTTGCGCAGGAAGCCACCGATGCCGGCCGCCTCCACCTGCTGCTGCAGGTCCGGGTCAGTACGCGCGGTCACCGCCAGCAGTGGCAGCATGTAGCCCTGGTTGCGCAGATGCTGGGCCAGCTCGAAGCCGCTCAGGCCCGGCAGGTCGAGATCCAGCAGGCCGACGTCGAAATCACCGGCACTGATCTCACGCAGTGCCGCCAGCGCATGGCCCGCATGTACCACCTCGTGCCCGCGCGCACTCAGCAGCCCGCGCACTACATCGGCCACAGTCGCGTCGTCCTCCACCAGCAGTACCCGCAATGGCGGCATGTTGGCCGCGTCCTCGCGGTGCGTTTCACCATCTGCTTCGGCATCGGCATCGACCACCATGGGCAACGGCAACGTCACGCCGAAGCAGGTGCCGCGACCGAGCTGGCTCTCCACCTGGATCCGCCCCTGCATCGCATGCGCCAGTTCGCGGCAGATCGCCAGGCCCAGGCCACTGCCGCCGTACTGCGCCGCGGTACGTGCACCATCGGCCTGCTCGAAGCGGCGGAACAGGCGTTGCTGTTGCTCCTGACTGATGCCGGGGCCGGTGTCGCGCACTTCGAAATGCAGCGATCGCAGCTCGGCGTCGCTGCGCGCGTGCAGGGTGATGGTGCCACGGCTGGTGAACTTGACCGCATTCGAAAGCAGGTTCAGCAGGATCTGCCGTACCCGCATCGCGTCGCCGGTGGCCTGCAGGCCGGGCGGCAACTGGTTGTCGAGGGTGAAGCGCAGGCCCTTCTGTGCAGCCAACGGGCCCATCAGCGCCGCCAGGTCCTGCAGCAGGCAGCTCAGCGCGAACGGCTTGGACTGCAACTCCAGACGGCCGGATTCGATCCGCGCCAGGTCCAGCGCATCGTTGACCAGATGCAGCAGGTGCTCGCCGGCGTGGCGGATTGATTGTGTATAGCCGCGCTGCTGCGGATCCAGCGGTGAGGACAGCAGCAGCTCGCTCATGCCGAGCACACCGGTCATCGGCGTGCGGATCTCATGACCAAGGTTGGCCAGGAAGCGGGTCTTGGCCGCCGACGCCTGCTCGGCCAGCTCCTGCTTGTGCAGCGCCAGCTGATAGGCGTGGCGACGCTGCAGGCGGCGACGGTACAGCCAGGCGAACCAGCTGGTCAGCAGCAGCGCGAACGAGGCCAGCACCAGCAGGCCGGACAGGCTGCGCCACCACGGTGGCTGCACGCGGAATTCCAGGCTCTGCACCCGTGACCAGACATGGTCGGCCGACCGCGCCTGCACTTCCAGCCGATAGCTGCCCGGTGCCAGCCGCGAGAACAGGCGCTCACCGGCCGGTCCCACTTCCACCCAGTCCGGGTCATAGCCGGCCAACCGGTAACGATAGGTATTGGACGCCGAATCGGCGAACGACAACAGGCGCGCGACGATGCGCAGATCGCGGTCGCCATCGGCGATCTGCAACGGCGTGTCGTGGGTGAGGTCCAGCACCTGCTCGTTGCGGCGCACCTCCACCCGCTCGATCACCAGCGGCGCACGCCGCATCGAGGGCCGCACCTGCTCCGGGTCGAACACCACCACACCGGCCGGCGTACCCGCCACCAGATGGCCGTCTCCCGACATCACCAGCGTATGCTCGCGGAATTCCTGGCTCGGCAGGCCGTCATGCACGCCATACAGGCGCACGCTCTGGCCATCGGCGCCGATGCGCACCAGGCCACGCGCGCTGGTTGCCCACGCCACCCCCTGTGCATCGACCACCAGCCCCGAAGCGGAGATCGCCGGGTAGCCCTGCTCGGCACCGATCACGGCCTGCCGCTCCAGCCGGCCCTGGCTCCAGCGGTAGCGCGACAGGCGGCCATCCTCGGACAGCCAGACCTGGCCATCGCTGCCCACGTGCAGTGCATGGATCGCGGTCGCCGGTGCGCCCGGCACCGGCTGGAAGCGCTCGCTTTCCGGCAGCCACTGCAGCAGGCCTCGGCTGCTGGCCAGCCAGATATGGTCCTGCGGCCCGCATTCCACATCGAGATTGAGCTGGCCCTGCTGCAATCCGCGCTGGCCATTGTCCAGCTGGCGCCGCAGGCGCCCATCCAGATCGCGCTGCTGAAGACCCGACGGCAGCATCAGCCAGAGGCTGTCACCATCACAGGTCATCATCGATTCGATGACCCCTTCCATGGTCGCGTCGGCGGCGGCATCCCGGCCCCAGCGGCGCAGATCTCGCCGCTTCGGGTCGTAGCGCAGCAGCGCGTCGTTGGAGCCGATCCAGACCTGGCCGCGGCGATCCTCGCGCACCGAGGTCAGCCAGTGCATGCCGTTGACCCAGGTGCGGTGCTGTTCGATGCGGCCGGTCTTCGGATCGAAGCGGTCCAGCGCGCCGTGGCTGCCGACCGTCCAGATGCCGCCGTTGCTGGATGGGCTGGTACCCAGCACGAAGGCATTGCGCAGCGAGCGCGGGTCGTCCTCCAGCCGCGACAGCACCGAGAACTGCCACCAGCGCGGCAGCAGGTGCCACAGGCCGGCGTTGGTGCTGGCCAGCCAGATGCCCCCCTCGCGATCCTCGTAGGCGCCGGTCCAGTTCGGGCGTACCGGGCCACGCGCCACCGCGCTGTACAGCGGCACGGCCTGGTACTGGCCATCGACCGCGCGGCCAAGGCCGGTGCGGGTGTCCAGCCAGTGCCCGCCCTGCTCGTCGCGCAGCATCATGCCCAGCACCTGTTCGCCTTCGGGCAGCTTCCAGGACGGTGCCTCGAAACGACCATCGGGACGACGCACGATGGCACCGGCCATCGTGCTGATCCAGAGGCTGCCATCGGGCTCGGCCGTCAGGCCATTGATCAGCAGGCTGGGAACGATGCCGGCACCAACCCGTTCAAAGTCCGTGCCGGTCCAGCGCGCGACACCATGCTTGGTGCCGATCCACAGGCTGCCATCGGCCAGGGTTGCCAGATAAGGCACCGATGCGGCCGGCAGGCTGCGTGGGTTGTTCGCTTCGGGCAGGAAGCGCTGCAGCCGGTCCTGGTTGTCCAGGCGGTACAGACCACCTTCGTGGGTGCCGAACCAGACCGAACCATCCGGCGTGGTGGCCAGGCTCCAGACCGTGTTGGTGCCCATCAACGGCTGGCTGCTGCGGTCGTAGAAATGCAGCTGGCGGCGATCGGCCGACATCCGTACCAGGCCCGCGTTCTCGGTGCCGATCCAGAGCTGGTTGCGGGCATCGACCAGCACCGTCCAGATGCGGTTGTCGCGCAGGCCGTCTTCCGAGCGCCAGATCCGGTAGTTGCGCCCGTCGTAGCGGGCCAGACCGTCGTTGGTGGCGATCCAGAGGTAACCGTAACGATCCTCGGCCATGCGATTCACGGTATTGGACGGCAAGCCGTCGAACACCGTCACCTGGCGCGGGCTCGGTGGCACCGGCTGCGCCGCAGCGGGCGACAGGCAGCACAGGAGGACCAGCAGCAGCATCGCCGCCCGCAGATACACCACCGATTGCCTCCTCACGCTGCTTCTGATGATTCCCGCACTACGGGCGTCGGCATGGTAAACCGAAAGTCGCGCCGTTCACGCCCGGCACTGGCGCATTCAAAGGGCGGCTTGTCGTTTTGCGCGCGCCTGGGCAATGGCAGTCACCAGCATGTCACCGGTCACCGGCTTGCGCAGGAAGCCATCGAACCCGGCCGCCAGGACCTGGGTCTCGGCGTAGGCATCGGAGCGCGCGGTGACCGCCACCAAGGGGAGTTCATAGCCCATGGTGCGCAGCTGGCGAGCGATGGCGGTGCCGTCCAGCGCGGGCAGATCGAGATCGAGCAGGCCCACGTCAAAACCATCGGTGGCAATCTCCGAAAGCGCGCCCAGGCCATGCAGCACGTGCACCACGTCGTGGCCACGGCCACGCAGCAGGCCGGCGATGACCTCGGCCACGGTCGCGTCATCTTCCACCAGCAGGATGCGCAGCGGCGGCAGCACCGGCAGCACCGGCGACTCGCCCGGCGCATTGGCGGCCTGCCGGATCCAGGGCAGCGGCAACCACACCCGGAATCGCGCGCCCTTGCCCGGCTGGCTGTCCACTTCGATGCGTCCGTTCATGGCCACGGCCAGCTCCTGGCAGATCGCCAGGCCCAAACCGCTGCCGCCATAGCGCGACGCGGTGCGCGGGCCGTCCGCCTGTTCGAAGCGATGGAACAGGCGGTCCTGCTGTTCGGCGTTGATGCCCGGGCCGGTGTCATGCACTTCGAAGCAGAGTCCGCCACCGTTCTCTTCCAGGCGCACGGCAAGGCCGACGTGCCCGCGCTCGGTGAACTTGATTGCATTGCCCAGCAGGTTGAGCAGGATCTGCCGCACGCGCATCTCGTCGCCGCTGACGCTGATCGGCCCCGGCGGATCGCCCCCACGCTGGAACCCCAGGTTGCGCTGCTTCGCCATCGGCTCCATCAACGCCTGCACCTGGTCGAGCAGGCCAGCCAGATCGAACGGGCGCAGGTCGAGCTCCAGCCGGCCTGCCTCGATGCGGGCCAGATCCAGTGCGTCATTGACCAGCCGCAGCAGGTGGCTGCCAGCCTGCTGGATCGAGCCTGCATAGCTGCGCTGCACCGCATCCAGCGGGGTGGCCAGCAGCAACTCGCTCATGCCGAGCACACCGGTCATCGGCGTGCGCACCTCATGGCCCAGCGTGGCCAGGAACCGGCTCTTGGCCTGGGAGGCCTGCTCTGCCAGTTGCTGCTTGTGCACGGTCAACTGCCATTGCTGGCGGCGGCGCAGGCGCGCACGGATCGACCACACCAGGATAAGCAGCAGCAGCGAGCCGATCAGCAGGTAGCCGAAGATCGCCATGCCGCTGCGCCACCAGGGTGGCAGCACCTTCACCTGCAACCGCTGTGAAGGCGTCCACGTGCCACTGGCCGTTGCCGCCTGGACTTCAATGACGTAGCTGCCGGTCGGCAGCCGCGACAGCGTGCGCTGGCCGTCACCGCCCTGCTCCACCCAGTTCTGGTCGTAGCCCTGCACCCGGAAGCGGTAACGGTTGCCCTGCGGATTGGCATAGGAAAGCAGTCGCGCATCGATCTGCAGATCACGATCATCCGGCCCCAGCAACAGCGTGCCGGTGGTCGGCAGCGGTTGCCAGCCGCGAGCATCATCGCGCCGCACGCGGACCTCGGCGATCACCAGCGACGACGGCGGCAGCACCGCATCGGCAGCATTCACATCGAACACGACCAGGCCGGTCTGGGCCACCGCGAGCACGCGACCATCGGCATTCACCGCCGGCGGCCTGCTGGTGAACTCGGCGTCGGGCAGGCCATCGCGTTCGTTGAACTGCTGCAGGCGGCGCGTCTTCGGGTCCCACCGCAGCAGGCCACGTGGCGTGGTCGCCCACAGGCGGCCGTCTTCGGCCAGCGCCAGTCCTCCCATGCTGACCGAGGGTACGCCAGCACTGCCATCGATGCGCTGGATCAGGCGCAGGCTCATGCCATCCCATTGGTAGCGTTCCAGCGCCCCCTGCCGGGCCAGCCACAGCTGCTGCGGATCCACCCACACCAGATCGTAGATCAACCCGCGCGAAACGCCCGGCACCGCTTCGAAGCGCCCGGCCTGTTCACGCCAGATCCCCATGTCGCCCATCACCCAGGCCTTCCCCTGTGCATCAAAGCGGATCTGCTCAACCGGTGAATCGGCGGTCTTGCGGAGATCCTCCAGCGGGTAACTACGCAGCACGCGGCCATCGGCGCTGCGCTGCTGCAGGCCCAGGTTCATCACCGACAGCCAGACCGTGCCATCGGGGGCCTGCCGCATCAGATCGATGCGCTGGCGCAGATCGGCTCCCCCATCGATATGCCAATCGTGCAGCGCGCGGGTGGCCGGGTCGTACACGCTGATGCGGCCGGCACGCCCCAGCCACAGGCGCCCGTCCGGCCGCGGCAGCACCGACCACACCGCCCCGCTGCCGATCTCGCGATCGCTGGCCAGCAACTTCAGTACTCCCTGCGCGTCCAGCTGGTACACGCCATGCGCTGAGCCGACGTAGTAATTCCGGCCATCACTGGCTGCACTCAGCAGGTACTGGCTGTCCAGCGGCTTGCCGTCAAGCTGGTTCCAGATCGAAAACCGGCGCCAGTCCGGCGGCAGGTAGGCCAGGCCCTGGGTCAGCAGCGCCACCCACAATCCGCCCTCATGGTCCTGCATCAGATCAAGCACACCGCTCTGGGCAGTGAGGAAGCCACTGCCGCGGTCGCCGTCGAGCCGCCGCAGCATGCTGGCATCTCCACGCAACAGGCCATCGGAGGTGCCCGCCCAGTAACCGCCCTGGCGATCGGCCAGCACCAGTGCCGAACGCAGGCGCGCACTGTCGGCCCAGCGCGGACGGCTGACCCGGTCCTGCGCGTCGATACGGTAGAGGCCGTCATTCTGGCTGCCGGCCCAGATCGAGCCATCGGGGTCGCGGCTCAGGCGCAACACACTCAGCGCCCCCAGTTCGCGCGGCGCGACAGCCTCGAATCCAGTCCCGTTCCAGCGCGCAATGCCCGCCTCGGTGCCGATCCACAGTCGCCCCTGCGCGTCGACAAGGCTGCTGTAGATGGTATTGCTGGGCAACCCGCCAGGACGGGCCGGATCATGCTCGAAGAAGCGCAGGCTGCCGTCTTCACCGAAACGGCAGACGCCATGGCCACTGGTGCCGATCCACAGTGCATCCTCGGCGTAGGCCAGCGTCCAGAACTGGCTCATGCAGGGGCCGTTGACCGCATCGAAGGTCTTGAAGCGTTCGCGGTCGGCATCCAGCCGGGCCACGCCCTTGCCATTGATGCCGACCCAGACGCGGTCCAGGGGATCGACCAGCAGGGTCTCGATCTCGTTGCCGGGCAGCGAGCCCGGCTGCTCCGGATCATGTTCCCAGACCCGCAGGTTGCCGCCGTCATAGCGCACCAGGCCACCATCGGTGGCCGCCCAGATATGGCCCTGGCGGTCCTCGGCCAGCGCCAGCACCATGCGCGAGGGCATGCCTTCAGCTGCACCGAAACGGCGCAGGCGCGGTGTTTCCGCCATGTCGAGGGCCGTGGCCGCCGTGGCGAACGCCGTCAGCAGCAGCCCCATTCCCGCGATGCCTCGGCACCACAGGCGCCAACCGCTCGTCATCCTGAACCCCCCTGTCCTGTCCCGATTGTCACACAGGGCCGGGTTCATGGCTGCAACAGCCTGTTTCCACCGGTGGACCCACCACGAACTGTTGCAGCCATGCACGCAACGTTGGCGGGGGGCTGTGCGTATGATCGCAACGTCCCCCTTCCGGAGCCCGCCATCGATGCGTCCCTGCCTGGCCCTGCTGCCGATGCTGCTCGCCACCGCCCCCGCCTGGGCGGATGCAGATACCTATCGCCTCGATCCGGTGCATACGCGTGTGCTGTTCACCATCGACCACGCGGGTTACTCGCAGGCGATGGGGACGGTCTCCGGCAGTGAGGGCCGCCTGCAGTTCGATCCCGACAACTGGCGCGAGGCCACACTGGATGTCGAGGTCCCCGTGTCGCGATTGGACCTAGGTGATGCCAAATGGAACCAGGCCACGCTGGCCCGCAGCCTTCTGGATGGCGAGCGTTTCCCGAAGGCACATTTCGTCTCCAGCCGGGTCGAACCGATCGATGCCAAGCGTGCGCACGTGATCGGTACCCTGACCCTGCGCGGCGTCAGCCAGGAAGTCACCCTGGACGTGACCCTCAACGCCATCAAGCGCTACCCCCTTCCCCCGTTCCGACGCACCGCCGGTTTTTCCGCCAGCACCACGCTGAGCCGGCGCGCGTTCGGCATCACCGCCTGGCCGGGCGTCATCGGTGATGCAGTACAGCTGAGGATCGAGGCTGAAGCCACCCTCGACCGCAGCGACGCCCCGGGAACTCCCGCTCCCGTTCCGCACTCCGACCCCAAGACGGCCCGCTAGAGGACCTTTCATGACCGCCAAGAACACCCCCGCCGCCTGGGGGAGTGTCAGCCAGATCCTGCATTGGTTGATCGCACTGCTGATCCTCGCCCTGGGCGTGGTCGGCCTGACCATGGGCGAACTGCCCAAGACGCCCAAGTACTTCTGGGTCTACACCGCACACAAGTCGATCGGCATCACCGTACTGGCGCTGGTGCTGTTCCGCCTCGGCTGGCGCCTGTACGCCGGCGCCCCCAAGCCGGTGCCGGGCGTGCCCAGCTGGCAGGAGCGCATCGCAAGCGCCACCCACGTGCTGTTGTATGTGCTGATGTTCGCCATCCCGCTGTCGGGCTGGCTGTACGACTCGGCCAGTGGCCTGCGCCCGTTCCGCTGGTTCGGCCTGGTTGATGTGCCCAAGCTGAGTGGCCCGGATCCGCAGGTCGTCGCGGTGTCCCACGCCATCCACGAATACGGCTTCTGGCTGTTGATCGCGGTGGTGCTGGCCCATGCCGGCGCTGCCTTCTACCACCACCTGTTCCAGCGCGATGCAACGCTGTCCCGCATGTTGCCGCGCGGCTGGCTCGCCTCCCCTCAGAAGGACTGACCGATGAACCTGAAACTGACCACTCCGGCCGCCGTGGCCGCCGCCCTGGCCGGCATGCTGGCCACCGCCCCGGCGCTCGCTGCGGACTACGCGCAGGCCCCCGGCGCCGGCTCGATCCTGGTGTTCGCCACCAAGTACGACGGCGAAGTGTTCACCGGCAGCTTCCCGGGCTTTGCCACCAAGCTCAGCTTCGACCCGGCCAACCCGGCCGCCGGTTCGCTGGACGTGGTGATTCCGCTGGCCGGTGCCAAGAGCGGCAACAGCGACCGCGACTCGACCCTGCAGACCGCCGACTTCTTCAACGTCGGCAAGTTCGCCACTGCGCGTTACACCGCCAAGGGCTTCCGTGCGGTGGGCAACGACCAGTTCGCCGCCGACGGCACGCTGGAGCTGCGCGGCGTCAGCAAGCCGGTCACCCTTACCTTCACCTGGAAGCCGGGCACCCAGCCGGTGTTGACCGGCAAGGCCACCGTCAAGCGCCTGGACTTCGGCGTCGGCAGCGGTGACTGGGCCGACACCAAGACCATCCCGGATGAAACCGCGATCAGCACGATCGTGAAGTTCGACGCGAAATGATCAACGGGCCGGGGCACCGCCCCGGCCATCATCTCCGGTGGTGGCGGGCGCGGGCGCGCCCCCACCCCCCCGACGGGCGGGGGGGGGCCCCCGGCGCGCCCACCC
>NZ_JBDJKU010000088.1:0-13171 GCF_039673015.1 Stenotrophomonas sp. TWI1409 | reverse complement strand
GGGGGCTGGCCCCGGGGGGGGGCGGGCCGGCCGCGGCCCTCACCCCATTCTCCCTCCCCGTCGGGGGGGGGCGCCCCCGCCCCCCCGACACTACCGGTTACTTCAGGTTGCCCAGCATCCAGTCCACGGTGGCGTGGATCTGTTCCTCGGTCAGCGCCGGGTTGCCGCCCTTGGGCGGCATGATGCCGCCATCCGGACCGGTATAGCCCTCGATGGCGTGCTTGTAGAGAGTGTCCTTGCCCTGTGCGATGCGCTTGTCCCAGTGCGAATGGTCCAGCGTCGGCGCCATGCCCACGCCGGTGGTGTGGCAGGCGGTGCACAGGTTGTCGAAGATGACCTTGCCGTCCTTGGTGCCGCCGTAGGCCACCTGCGAGGCGGCCTTGGCCAGCGCGGCGGCCTTGGCCGCAGCCTGCGCGGCGGCGCCGGTGCTGCCGGCATAGACCGCGCCGGTGGGCGAGATGCGCTGTTCGGTGCGCTTGGCCGCGGTCGGCGACACCTCGGGCGGAATCCGGGTGTGGATGTAAGCGGCAAGGAGGATGAGGCCGAGGGTGATGGTCGCCAGCAGCGCGATCACCATGGAGAAGCGTTTCAGGAACTCCAGATCGTAATTCCGCACTCTTCGTTACCCCTGGCTGATAGTCGTTGGACCACGGCTGAGCGACTGCGTGATGGACCGAGTATAGAACGCGCTTTGCGTGCGACAACAGGCGTCACTGCTGGTGCGGCGCAACATTCGGACCCGGTAGTGCCGGCCGCTGCCCGGCATCGCCAGCCCGCCGGATGGATCGTGCAGAAGCCGGCCAGCGGCCGGCTCTACCGGATTACCGGGCGCCGATCGCGCGCAGGCAGAAGCTGCAGATCGCATCCACCAGTGCGTCTTCGTCGCGGTGTGCTTCGCGGCTGGGCGCGGTGGGGCCGACCATCGCCTCGGTGAAGGCGCCGACCAGGCAGGCGGCAGCCACATGCGCGTCCTGTGCCGGCAGCTCACCGGCGGCCACGCCCTCCTCCACCAGCCGCAGGAACACGTCGCCGAAGGCGCGACGACCACGCATGCGCTCGGCTTCCACGTCCGGGTCGACCGGTTCGACGATGAAGGCATGCGCCAGCCCCGGCCCGGCCAGGGCGCGGCGGACGAAGGCGGTGATCGCCAACCGCAGGCGCTCGCTGGCCACCTCCGGGCCGCTGGCGATGCGCTCCATGATCGCGACCTCGTGGGCCACCGCGGCGTTGAGCACCTCCACGAACAGCTCGGCCTTGGACGGGAAGTGGCGGTAGATCAGGCCGGTGGACACCCCCGCCTGGGTCGCCACGGCGGTCACCGGGGCATTGCGCCAGCCGCCGGTGGCGACCAGCTCACGGGTGGCCAGCAGGATCCGTTCACGGGCCCCGGCCAGGCGTTCTTCCATCAGTGCAGAGCGTTTGTAGGCCATGTTTTGATTCTAGTTTCAATTTTTGAATTTGTATTCACTTCTTACCCGAACCCCGCTACGCTGGGGTCCAATCGCCCGTGCGGGCAGCGGTCCTGCAGACCGCCGCCCGCTCCCCCGCCGGGTGCGTCCATTTCCTGCCATCCCGCCGTGGAGCCACCACAATGCACGTGCCATCCCTGAACTTCGACCTTGGCGAAGACATCGACCTGCTGCGCCAGAGCGTGGCCCATTTTGCCGCCGCCGAGGTCGCACCGCTGGCCGCCGAGGCCGATGCCAGCAACCAGTTCCCGCTGGCCCTGTGGCCGAAGCTGGGCGAACAGGGCCTGCTCGGCCTCACCGTGGAAGAAGCATACGGCGGCACCGGCATGGGTTACCTGGCCCATGTGGTGGCGATGGAAGAAATCTCGCGTGCCTCCGGCGGCATCGGCCTGTCCTATGGCGCGCACTCCAACCTGTGCGTGAACCAGCTACGCAAGAACGGCAACGAAGAACAGAAGCAGCGCTTCCTGCCCGGCCTGTGCAACGGCAGCCTGGTCGGCGCGCTGGCGATGAGCGAGCCGGGTGCCGGTTCGGACGTGGTGTCGATGAAGCTGCGCGCCGACAAGCGCGGTGACCGCTACGTGCTCAACGGCAACAAGATGTGGATCACCAACGGCCCGGACGCCGACGTGCTGGTGGTCTATGCCAAGACCGACATGGAAGCGGGTGCCAAGGGCATCACCGCGTTCCTGGTCGAGAAGGGCATGAAGGGCTTCTCCACCGCGCAGAAGCTGGACAAGCTGGGCATGCGCTCCTCGCCCACCTGCGAGCTGGTGTTCCAGGACTGCGAGATTCCCGAAGAAAACGTGCTGGGCCAGGTCGGTGGTGGCGTGCGCGTGTTGATGTCCGGCCTGGATTACGAGCGCGTGGTGCTGTCCGGTGGCCCGCTGGGCCTGATGGCCGCGGCCATGGACGTGGTCATGCCCTATGTGCACGAGCGCCACCAGTTCGGCGAACCGATCGGCAGCTTCCAGCTGATCCAGGCCAAGATCGCCGACATGTACGTGGGCCTGGGCGCGTGCCGCGCCTACGTCTATGCCGTCGCGCGCGCCTGCGACCAGGGCCGCACCACCCGCCAGGATGCCGCCGGTGCCATTCTGTACGCCGCCGAGAAGGCCACCTGGCTGACCGGCCAGGCGATCCAGATCCTCGGTGGCAACGGCTACATCAACGAGTACCCGACCGGCCGTTTGTGGCGCGACGCCAAGCTGTATGAAATCGGCGCCGGCACCTCGGAGATCCGCCGCATGCTGATCGGCCGCGAACTGTTCCAGCGCACCCTGTAAGGCCAACGCGATGACCGTCCTGAACAGCCAGCTGCAACCGGGCAGCGAAACGTTTGAAAGCAACCGCGCCGCCATGCAGGCCGTGGTCGACGACCTGCATGCCACCCTCGCCCGCACCGCGCTGGGCGGCAGCGAAGCCGCGCGCGCCAAGCACACCGCACGCGGCAAGCTGCTGGTGCGCGACCGCATCGACGCCCTGCTCGATCCCGGCAGCGCCTTCCTGGAAATCGCGCCGCTGGCCGCGCACGGCATGTACGAAGACGCCGTGCCCGCCGCGGGCGTGGTGGCCGGCATCGGCCGCGTCAGCGGCGTGGAATGCGTGATCGTGGCCAACGACGCCACGGTGAAGGGCGGCACCTACTACCCGATGACGGTGAAGAAGCACCTGCGCGCGCAGGAGATCGCCGAGCAGAACCACCTGCCCTGCATCTACCTGGTCGATTCAGGTGGCGCCTTCCTGCCGCTGCAGGACGAGGTGTTCCCCGACCGCGATCATTTCGGCCGCATCTTCTACAACCAGGCCAACCTGTCCGCGCAGGGCATCCCGCAGATTGCCTGCGTGATGGGTAGCTGCACCGCCGGCGGCGCCTATGTGCCGGCGATGAGCGATGAGACGGTGATCGTGCGCGAGCAGGGCACGATCTTCCTCGGCGGCCCACCGCTGGTGAAGGCGGCCACCGGTGAAGTGGTGACGGCCGAGGAACTCGGCGGTGCCGATGTGCACACGCGCATTTCCGGCGTGGCCGACCACATGGCCGACAACGACCTGCAGGCACTGGCGCGGGTGCGCGCGATCATCGCGCAGTTGAACTGGCGCAAGCCGGAACCGGCGATGGCGGTGCAGGCCAACGAGGAACCACTGCTGCCGGCACACGAACTGTACGGGGTGATCCCGGCCGATACGCGCAAGCCCTACGACGTGCGCGAAGTGATCGCGCGCCTGGTCGATGGTTCGCGTTTCGATGAATTCAAGCCGCGCTACGGCGCAACGCTGGTGACCGGCTTTGCGCATCTGAACGGCTACCCGATCGGCATCATCGCCAACAACGGCATCCTGTTCTCCGAGTCGGCACTGAAGGGCGCGCACTTCATCGAGCTGTGCACCCAGCGCAACATCCCGCTGGTGTTCCTGCAGAACATTACCGGCTTCATGGTCGGCCGCAAGTACGAACAGGGCGGCATCGCCAAGGACGGCGCCAAGCTGGTGATGGCCGTGGCCTGCGCCAAGGTGCCCAAGTTCACCGTGGTCATCGGTGGTTCGTTCGGTGCCGGCAACTACGGCATGTGCGGCCGCGCATACTCGCCGAACTTCCTGTGGATGTGGCCGAACGCGCGCATCGGCGTGATGGGCGGCGAACAGGCCGCCAGCGTGCTGGCCACGGTCAAGCGCGATGGCATCGAAGCCAAGGGCGGCCAGTGGCCGGCAGTGGAGGAAGATGCATTCAAGGCACCTATCCGCGACCAGTTCGAGCAGCAGGGCCATCCGTACTACGCCAGCGCGCGCCTGTGGGATGACGGCGTGATCGATCCGGCCGACACCCGCCGCGTGCTCGCCCTGGCGCTGTCGGCCAGCCTCAACGCCGCCCCGCAGCAGACGCGCTTCGGCGTGTTCCGCATGTAACCCGTGCCATGACCGAGCCTGTTGCCATGTTCACCAAAGTCCTGATCGCCAACCGCGGCGAGATCGCCTGCCGCGTCATCGCCACCTGCCGCCGCCTCGGCATCGCCACCGTGGCGGTGTATTCCGATGCCGACCGCAACGCACGCCACGTGCGGCTGGCCGACGAAGCCATCCACATTGGTCCTGCCGCCGCACGTGAGAGCTACCTGCGCAGCGATGCCCTGCTCGACGCCGCACGCCTGACCGGCGCGCAGGCGATCCACCCCGGCTACGGCTTCCTGTCCGAGAACGCCGACTTCGCCGATGCCTGCGCCGCCGCCAGCATCACCTTCATCGGGCCGCCGGCCAGCGCCATCCGCGCGATGGGCGACAAGAGCGCGGCCAAGGCGCTGATGGCCAAGGCCGGTGTACCGCTGACGCCGGGCTACCACGGCGACCAGCAGGCGCCGGACTTCCTGCGCGCGCAGGCCGATGGCATCGGCTACCCGGTGCTGATCAAGGCCAGCGCCGGTGGCGGTGGCAAGGGCATGCGCAAGGTCGAACGCAGCGAGGACTTCGTCGATGCGCTGGCCAGCTGCCAGCGCGAGGCGGCCTCGGCGTTCGGCAACGACCATGTGCTGGTCGAGAAGTACGTCGAGCGCCCACGCCATATCGAGATCCAGGTGTTCGGCGACAGCCACGGTGAGGCGGTCTATCTGTTCGAGCGCGACTGCTCGGTGCAGCGCCGCCACCAGAAGGTGCTGGAAGAGGCGCCGGCGCCGGGCATGAGCGCAGAACGTCGTGCTGCAATGGGCAAGGCGGCAGTCGATGCCGCGCGCGCGGTGGGCTACGTCGGTGCCGGCACGGTGGAGTTCATCGCCGGCCCGGACGGCGATTTCTACTTCATGGAAATGAACACCCGCCTGCAGGTCGAGCACCCGGTGACCGAGTACATCACCGGCACCGACCTGGTGGAGTGGCAGCTGCGCGTGGCCTCGGGCCAGCCGCTGCCGCTGCGCCAGGAACAGCTGGCGATCCACGGCCACGCCATCGAAGCGCGCCTGTATGCCGAAGATGCCGACCGGGGCTTCCTGCCCTCCACCGGCACCCTGCGCCGCCTGCGCCTGCCGACCCCGTCGGCCCATGTGCGCGTGGATACCGGCGTGGAGGAAGGCGACAGCATCACCCCGTACTACGACCCGATGATCGCCAAGCTGATCGTCTGGGACGTGGACCGCGAGGCCGCACTGCGCCGCATGAGCCAGGCGCTGGCCGACTGCCAGGTGGTGGGCGTGACCACCAATGCCGGTTTCCTGCGTCGCCTGGTCAACACCGATTCGTTCGCGCAGGCCAAGCTGGACACCGCGCTTATCGAGCGCGAGCAGGCGGCATTGAGTGCAGTGGGCGACACGGATGATGCCCTGTGGCTGCTGGCCGCCGTGGCTGCGGTTGCAAGCACGGGCGGCGCCAGCACCGACGCGCGCGATCCGCATTCGCCGTGGCAGGCCCAGGACGGCTGGCGCCTTGGCGCATCGGCACCGCGCGTGCTGCCGCTGCAGCAGGGCGAACGCAAGCACACGCTGAAGGTGTGGACGCAGACCGATGGCTGGCGCGTGCAGTGCGATGACGCCGCGCCGGTGCAGGTGCTTGGCACGGCCGATGCGCAGCATCTGACCGTGCTGCTGGGCGAGCGCCGCTGGTCGTTGCAGCTACTGCGCGAAGGCGACCAGCTGTATCTGTTCGGCGCCGATGGCCAGCACCGCTTCACCCTGCACGATCCGGTGGGCGAATCGGACCACGCCGTGGCCGATGCCGGCAGCCTGCTGGCGCCGATGCCGGGCAGGATCGTCGCGACACTGGTCGCGGCCGGTACCGAGGTCAAGCGCGGCACGCCGCTGGTGGTGCTGGAAGCGATGAAGATGGAGCACACCCTGCAGGCACCGGCAGACGGCACGGTGAAGGGTTACCGCGCCAAGGCCGGCGACCAGGTGGGTGACGGTGCGGTGCTGGTGGACTTCGAAGCGGCGTGATGTGGCGGGGGCCGCGCGGGTTCAGACCGCGCGGTCCTCGGGATTCCAGATCACACCTGCCGGGTCCAGTTCGGTCGTGGTTATGGTCGGGGCGCGCCAGCCAAAACCGCATACGGCGAGGACGCCGTCGGAACGCGGATCTAGGCCAAATTCGTGCTCGATGGGCCAGGTCGCCGACGACGCCTCCGACCTGGACACCGCCCTGAAACTGTGTCGCAGGAACGTCAAGCTGGCCTCTCCGGTGCGCTCTTCCAACGTTTCTGGAACCACGGTGCCATGCCCAGCAGGACCACTGGCCTGTACCGGCTCGGCGCGCCTTGCTTGACGCTGCGCTGCGGCACGCTCGCGGTAGTCACACGTGGTTTAATCGGCGGACATTGACCCACATGGAGTGTTTCCGATGTCCGCAAAGTCCCCGATGACCACTGTCAATGCCGGTCGGCTGCTCGACCTGCTGTGTTCTGACGACGCCTTCCGCGCAGAGTTCACAGCCGATGCCGGCGCTGCGATGGCGCGGCATGGGCTGCAGGCACAGTCCGGCACAAGCCCCTGCGCCATCCACAACGTCCTGGCCAGCAAGGAAGAGTTCCAACAGGTGCGCCAGCAGATCGCCGCGCTCCTAGCCCAGCGCGCCGCATTCAATGTCCCCTTCATGTTCGAATCCGGGCATCTGCAGGGAAGCGTGCACCACTCCGCCGTACCGCAGGCCGCTTGAACGCCCCTCAATCCACTTCAGAGGTAAATCCGATGCTGCCGTTCACTCGTGCCCCGTTCTCCAGCGAACACACCACCACCGAGTCGCCGCGCTTTGAGCCGCAAACCGCCATTGCCCTGCTCGACCGCCTGTGCAGCGATGATGTGTTCCGTGCGCAGTTCAGCAGGAACCCGCTGCAGGCCTGCCGGCAGATCGGCCTGGCATTCGACTCGATGGCGCAGGTGCCGCCCTGCCTGAGCACCGGCAAGCTGGCCAGCAAGGAAGAGCTGAGCCAGGCCCGCGATGCCCTGGTGAACTATCTCTCCAGCCACCGCGCATCCATGACCGTGGTCTTCACCTTCGAAGCCGGTCACGTCCACCGCGTCATCCAGTAACACGCCCGACAAGGGGCGCTGGATGCTCCAGCGCCCTGCCGGGCCTGTTCAATCGCGGGCCTCGCGCTTCCAGACATGCCCCGCAGGGTCCAGCTCCGCCGTGGTCATGCTCTGCGCACGCCAACCGAATCCGCACACCGCCATTGCGCCGTCGACCATCGGGTCGAACCCCAGCAGCGACTCGATCTCCGTCTCATTGATCGCCGCGGTGACGAAGCCGCCCAAGCCATTGGCCGTGGCCGCTGTATACAGTGCCTGCGACACATGGCCGACATCCAGGCTAACGGCGCGATAGGCCTTGGCGTGGTTGCGGTACTTCCAGAAGTTGCGACCGAAACGGCAGACCAGCACCACCATGGCGTGGGCCGAAGCGAACCAGTGCTGGCCCGACAACAGGCGCAGGCAGAAATCGTCCAGCTGGGCGGGCTGTGCCTGTTGCCGTGCCAGCTCGTGAGCCACAGCATGGTAGTGATACAACCCAGGCTGCAGGCCATCGACCTTGCGCGCAATCACGTACGCTTCCAGCGGATGCAGGCTACCCGCGGACGGTACGTTCTTCTTCAGGAAGCGCACGCCGGGTTCGGTTTCTACCTGTGCCTGCGCCATCAGCACGTGCTGCATCATGCCCGCCAGCATCTCCAGCGATAGAGGCTTGTCCTCGGCGTAGTTGCGGCAGGTGGTACGTGCAGCCAACAGCTGTGCCACGGCATCGGGTGCCGCGACCGGCAGAGCGATGGCACCCGGCTGCCGCACCGGGGCTTCGGCCGGTGGCTTGCCGAGCTGCTGCACCAGGTCCTGTGCGGTCACCATCCGGTGCTTCTCCATATCGCCGGCACTGTCTACGCCCGCCCAGCGGGAATGGCGATGATGGATGGCTGACAAGGCCCACCAGTGTCCGTCGCGAACACGCTGGTCAGCCTGTCGCGCCGCCTCGGGCGCGCCCTTCTCGGCGATGAGCAACCCCGCCTCCAGCAGCGATGCCACTCGGGCGCGGTTCTGCAGGTCATCCGGCAAGACCTGCCAGCGCTCGGCGCTGGTCTGCAACAGCAACGCACAAGCGTCGGCATCGAGCGTCACAGGCTGATCGAGATGGGCAGCACGCACCTGCAACTGCTGCACGAACTCCACACCGGTTCCACCAGCCAGCAGGCTGTTCAGGGAGAACGATGGTTGTTCATCGGGAACAACAGCCAGCGCGTGGCATCGGCGGTACCGCGAAGAGGTCATCGACGTTCCTGTGGCAAATGGGATTCCGGCAATGTGCTGCCGGTGGAGCTGGGTAAGTATGGCCCAGTACCGCGTTCAAGACCCATCGATCCGCGCCGCTATGACTACGGTCAAAGGCACGCGCCACTTGTTCGACCTTCCCTGTCTCCTTGGATCCCACGCTCATGACCAACCGCAAATCCCCACTGTCCCTCGCTGACGCCACCACGCTGCTTGATCTGCTCACCACCGACGCAGACTTCCGCACAGCATTCAAGCAGGACCCGGCAACAGCCCTGCAGCAGATCAGTGTCGAGGCGGGTGCCGCCGCGCAGGGCTGCATGCTGTCCGCCGACCTGGCCTCCAATGAAGATCTGGCCGCTGCACGCGACAATCTGGTGCAGCAGCTGACCGAGCGCGCGGTGTTCAGCCATCCGCATTGCTTCATCGACGGTTCGCAGGCACCGACGCCCTGACCTTGGTGCTGATCGCTCAGGATGCGTCCGGTGAGAGGGCGCATCCCGGGCGTGATGGCCCACGCTGGCTGTCGCCTACATTCAATGCCTGCAACACGGACGAGCCTGCGAATTCGGTATAGGCGCGCCCGCGGTGCCGACGCATCCAGTCCAGCTGCGACTGCTGCTCCTGTATCGCGCCCTGTGCGGCGTAGGCCGCTGCCAGCACGCTGTGGACCTGGAACAGCTCGCTGCCATCAACCATCGCCTGCAGCATCTTGATTGCCTGCGCGCTGTCACCGGACAGATGCAACGCATTGGCCTTGACCACCGCCGCCAACTGGCGCGCACGTGGGTCGACGGCGTCGGCCGCCAATACGTCAAGCTCGGCCACCTGCCGGCCGATCGAGGATTGCAGGCCCAAGCGCTGTGCCGCATACAAGCTGGCCGCAGCGAAGTACAGATACTGTCCGCGTTCACCGTTTTCGGGGCGTGCCGCATTCCGCAGCAGCGCGCTGGCCTGCGTTGCGAAGTCGCGTGGCGCTACGCATCGAGCCGCCGCGGCGTGAACAGCCAAATTGACCGTGCCCAGCAGATCACATACGAAGGGACCGCCATTGCACCGGCCTGCGGACGCGACCGAGGCTGCCAACGCCTCCTCGAATCGCCCCTCATCAATGGCCAGTGAAGTCCCTTCCAGCCACCGTCCCGGCCCGTTCTCCGGCAACCGCGCCAGCACTGCACTGGCCTCTGCATTTCGCCCGGACACGGCCAGCGCCGCAACCAGCTGCCGGTTCGGGCGACCTTCGGCGAGCTGCATGGCACGATGCAGCGTTGCTACCGCCTCATCGACCTTTCCCCGTGCCAACTGGATGCGCCCGAGCAGCTCCAGCGTCACGCTGCGCAACGGGTTCTGCTCCACGTTGGCATGGGCAACGGCCTGCTCCGCCTTTTCGTAGTGGCCCAGCACGAACTCGGCCAGACCATGGTTGACGCTGGCCCCGTGATGATCCGGATACAGATCGGCCAGTACCTTCCAGGCCTCGCCAGCGGCGGATTCAGAACCGGACTCCAGCTCCACCTGCCATGCATCCAGATACAGGCCCTCACGCGTGCTCAGCCGATGACGCAGCGTCCTGACCTTGGTCAGCAAACCGCGCGCGTCCTCCAGTTGGCCCTGGCTGAACATCGATCGCATCTGCCCGACATAGGCCATGGCGAAGTCAGGATCAATGCGCGTTGCGATCTGGAAAAATTTCAACGATGACTCGGTCTGTCCGCGGCCATAGGCAAGCTGTCCGCGTGCGTAGGCATGCAGTGCGTCGAGGTTGGCTGTTGCCACCTGCGGCAACGGTGCCGATGTCTTGCCGATCTGCGCCATCGCTTCGCCCAACCGCGATCGCAATTGCACCACCACTTGGTCACTGGAGGTCAGCGCGGAAGGCAGGCCTTTGCCATCGGAATAAACCGAGTAGACGGTCTCGCCAGTGGCAGGATTGACGACATCGACGGCCACACGCAGCTGGCCGTGTACCTCACGGATCGAGGGATCGAGTACCGCGCGCGCGCCATCGCGCATTGCGATCTGGACAGCGGCGGCACGATCGATCTCGGTGTTTTCTGGCATCAACATGCGCGCCATGGTGTCGCGCGCCTTCATGTCGCTGATCACGTTTACGTAACGCGACTGCTCAAGCCCGATGCGCAACGCCTGGTTCAGGGCGTCGTCCAGGACCGGGTTATCGGTCAGGTTGCGCGCATCGGCCATCACCACCCAGTCGCGTTCGGCGAAGGCAATCGCCGGCTGTGGCCGGGCCAGCAGCCACAGGCCCAGCCCGACAGAGACAATCAGGGCCGCCTGCGCGGCCATCGCCAGCGGACGCCGCCAGACCGGAACATCAGGGCGTGCCTTGTCGCTGGCACGCGGCCGGGAAAGCATGCCCTTCCCCGCCACCGCCACGCCCAGCACTTCCATCGCTTGCGCCACACCGCGAAAGCGCCAGCGACCGAATGACCTCCACTGCAGGCGACCGCCCAGTTCACCCAGCTCCGTCGCTGCACGGCGCACCACCGATTCAGCAGCCGCCGACATCAGCAGTTGTCCGGGGGGAGCCAACTGCATCAGGCGCGCGGCCATCGGCTTGGCCAGGCCCTCCACCTCCACAGCCTTGGCTCCAAGCGCGATCGATTCCGAGCTGTTGTTCCACAGGATGACCTCACCCACGTGCAACCCGGCCCGCGCCTGCAGTCGGAGATCACGCGCCTGCCCCAGCGGCTGCAGGCCACGCTGGTAATCCAGGGCGAATCCGAGCGCATCAATCGGGCGCTCGAACAGCATGAACAATCCGTCGGAGCGGTCGATCAGCTGGCCGTGCCAGCGCTGCTGCAGCGCCAGCACCAAGCGGTCGTGTTCCTGGAACAGCTCGGCGGCAGCAACATCGCCGATGCGTTCGACTAGCAGCAGCGAATCACACAAATCGGTGAACAGCAGCGCACGTAGTTGCTGGTTGTGCGGCGTCGACGTTCCGTTGTCGCCATTCATCGCCGGTCTCTCCCGATCAAGGTATGTCCGCTGCATCCACCCAGCGCAGGCAGTTGCCACCATCGCGCTTGGCCTGGTACAGCGCGCGATCCGCGTTGGCGTACCACTCGCTCCAGCCCGCCTCCGGCGCCAGCAGGCTGGCACCGATGCTGACCAGGCTGACGTGCGGCGTGCCATGACTGCGTTCGAGCAGGCCATGCACCGCGCTGAGGATGAACTCGGCCGCGTGCTGCACGATCTCATGGTTGCCACGGCGCAGGATCAGGCAGAACTCATCGCCGCCGAGGCGGCAGGCCAGGTCCTGCTCACCGGCCATCGAGCGCAGGATGTTGCCCATGCTCTGCAGTACACGGTCGCCGGCCTGGTGGCCGTGGCGATCATTGATCTGCTTGAAGCGGTCGCAGTCGATCAGCAGCAGTGCCTGCGGCAACCCTTCGCCATCGGCGCGGCATTCCTGCAGGTACAGGGTGAGGCCACGACGGTTGTGCAGCCCGGTCAGTTCATCGGTACGTACCAGTTCACGGGTGTGGGTCAACTGGTGGGTGGTGATGTACAGGTTGTCCAGCGCGGTTTCCAGATCGTGGTTGCGCCGGCGCAGCTGGCTGATCAGCGCCTGCTCGTTGGTCAGCACGCGCATGATCGTACGGCGCAGGAAGTAGGCGACCAGGCCGGGATCGGATTCCA
This sequence comes from Stenotrophomonas sp. TWI1409, assembly GCF_039673015.1. Classification (NCBI taxonomy): domain Bacteria; kingdom Pseudomonadati; phylum Pseudomonadota; class Gammaproteobacteria; order Lysobacterales; family Lysobacteraceae; genus Stenotrophomonas; species Stenotrophomonas sp. TWI1409. The sequence continues at coordinate 810 of NZ_JBDJKU010000088.1, read as the reverse complement.
CCAGGCGATGGAAGTCGGCCGGGCCCAGCTCCAGTACTTCACAGTCGGCCAGCGCGCGTGCACTGGCGCTGCGCAGGTGATCGCCGACCAGCAGGCCAAGCTCACCGAAGAACTCATGCTGGCCGAGCGTCTTGATCACCAGGTCCTCTCCGAAGTCCAGTTCGATCTGGCCTTGGAGGATCACATACATCCGTTCGCCGCGATGGCCACGCTGGAACAACCACTGTCCGGCATGAAGCTTGCATGGACGGGCAAATCTGGCGAACAATGCAACCTCGGCAGCGGAAAGCAGCGCGTGCACGATCTCGGCCATCGCCACCCGGGCGATACCTGACGTCACATCACTGTTCTCGGCCGCACCCCTGCCGGTCATTCCCTGCACCCGCCGCCAGCGTCCCCTGGTGAGCCGCGGAGCATAGCACCGCTTTAAAGTGTGCGCCCTATCTCATTTTGACCCGTCTGCCGATCTTGATTGATGTGAAGATCGGTGGTGGCCCGTTCTGGTCACGGGTGTCCGGGCAAAACCCCTGCTGGATCAATCCGATGCTGGATTTCACAGGCTTTCGGCCAAGTTGCCGGCACGCGGGGGTGCGCCTGATTGACGCTGGCTGCGCGCTGCTCCCTTGCATCGATACAACAACGCCGGCAGGTCCCCCGACCGGCCGGCGTTGTCTGGCCCTTCCCTGGCCACCCTGATCGGATTCCGAAGCTTCGGTAGCGCCGGCCGCGGGCCGGCTTGCCCGTGGTGCCCCAAGGATCACGAGGTTGCCGGCCCGCGGCCGGCCCGACCCCAACACCCCCCCCCGTCGC
>NZ_JBDJKU010000087.1:0-13438 GCF_039673015.1 Stenotrophomonas sp. TWI1409 | reverse complement strand
GGACAGGACCGTTGGCGCCAAGGATGGCGCCATCGAGCACCATGGAGGGGCTTTTGCGTGTCCTGGCCAGCGGCCCCCGCCCCCTCCCACACGGATCAACAAAAGCGCCGGCCGGCGAACCAGCCGCCAGCGCTTTCATCAACTCAACTCAACCAATCCTTGCACGCGCCATCCACCTGGTCACCGCACGCCTGCTGCATCCGCTGCTGCAATCGCGCCAGCGTCTCCGCACCCTGGTGCTTGCCGCTCCACGCCTTCAACTCCCCGGCCAGGCGCTCGAAGCGCTGGCGGGTGCGCTGGTGGTAGCCCGATGGCTGTGCTTCCAGTTCGGCGATCAGCGAAGCAGTGGCCTGCTCGACGCGCGGCGCATCGTCCGGGGCCAGCCGCAGCAACCCTTCCACGTACTGCACGCCCCACTGCACGCGGGTAGCCGGGCCCTGTGCACCGTCGTAGGCGCGCTTCAGCCACTCCAGCGCACCGGCGGTGTCGCCGCGCTGCTCGGCCAGTTCGGCCAGTTCGGGCATGTAGTAGTACGGCTGCTCGCTGCGCTTCAGCTCGGCCAGCAACAGCGCCTCGGCACCGGCGTCATCGCCCGCTTCGCGCAGGGCATACACCGCGCTGCTGATCGTGGCCTGGCGTGCATGCGCATCGGTGGCGGCGGCATCGGCCGCGGCCACGCGCTGCTTGACCCGTTCCACCAGCGCCGCCGGCAACGCGCCCTTGGGTTGCTGCTGGCGGGCCAGCGACACTTCGGTCAATGCGCGCGACAACGCATCGTCGGCGCGGTCACCGCGCTCGGCATCGGCGCGCTCCAGTGCGACCAGCAATTGCTGGCCCAGGGTGTTGGACGTGGCCGGGCCTGCACTGGCCTGCTTGACCAGCTGCACACCTGCATAGCCGAGCAACTCACGGTTGCGGCGCACTTCCGCCGGTTGTGCCAGTACGGCCTGCAGCAGCTCGCGCACTTCGGTGGGCGAGGTATCGGGCTTTTCGGCTGTAGCCAGAGCCAGCAGGGCGAAACGGCGCTGCAGGGCGGCGTCGGGTGCCGCCCTGGACAACTGGCGCAGCACATCCTGGCTCCTGCGCTCGCCGGCCAGGCGGTTGGCGTCCACTTCCCAGCCATAGTCGCCCAGCACCTGCCAGTCTTCGGCGGCCAGCCGGTCCGGCGTTGCCAGCGCGGTGGCCAAGGTGGCGGCAACAGCACTGCGGCGGCCTGCAGCGACGGTCAGGGCCCGGGTCAGTTCGGCGGCGTCATTGCCACCGGCCACGCGGGTGATTTCGTTGCGCTGTGGGTCCAGCACGATCAGGGTCGGATAGCCGCGTACGCCGAAGCGTTCGCCCCAGGCCTGCGCACCTTCCTCGTCGCCATCCAGGTAGACGGGAACGAATTTGCTGGTCAGCGCGATGAAGGCCGGGTCCTTGAACAGGCCCGCCTTGAGCTGGTTGCACGGCGGGCACCAGACCGCACCCCAGTACAGCAGCACCGGCTTGCCGCTGTCGGCGGCTTCGGCGAAGGCATCGTCCACATCGCCCTGGCGCCAGGCGATGGCGGATGCCGGCGCGGGTGCCTCGGCAGAGTTGGCGGTGGATACCGGGGCCGGGGTGCAGGCGCTCAGCGCCGAAGCCAGCAGCAACACGGAAAGCGCGACGCGCATCGGCAGCATCTCGAAGGGCAGGGTGACAGGCCATTGTAGGAACCGCCGGGGAGCCTGCTGATTCAGTTTGCTTATGACAGGCGTGCCGCAGGGCATGACGCCCACCGGGCATTGCCGGGCGGATGCCTTCAGGCCGCTGCCCGCACCATCTGCTGGTACACCAGCCCGTTGAACTCGCCGACCTCCCCATCCAGCACAAAGCCATAGCGCAGGTAGGTAGGCACTGCGTTGAGCGAGGCGCGCACCGTCAGTACCGGCTCGCGTACCTGCGGCAGCACGGCTTCGAACAAGGCATGGCCGATACCTTGGCCCTGGCACGCGGGATCGACGAACAGCATTGCCAGGTGCCGGCCCTCCTTCAGTTCGACCACGCCGACCACGCGCGCATCCTGTTCGGCCACCAGGATGTGGTTGTCACCCTGCAGGCGCGCACCAAACGCATCGGCTGCAGCGACACTGCCGAAGGTGGCGATACCGGCCGCGCTGAGCGAAGGCGCCACCGCCGCAGTGAACGCGGCCAGGCACACCGCGCTGATCGCGGGCAGGTCATCGACGTGGGCAGGGCGGATCGTCGGCATGCAGTGTTCTTCCAGTGGTGGGCGGTGCGTCATCGTCGCCGCAGGTCTGCACGCTAAGCTGGCGGCATGAGTGATTTCAATCCTGCTTACGCTGCCTTGTTTCCGCAACAGGGTCTGAGCCTGGGCCTGATGACGCCTGTCGCCGCACATGGGCTGGCCGATCCGCATGAAGCCAGGCGGATCGCGCGGCTGGCCGATGATCTTGGCTTCGCCGCGCTGTGGACCCGCGATGTACCGTTGATGGTGCCACAGGGCCCGGATGCAACAGCGAGTGCGCTGGATGACCCGTTCCTGTGGCTGGGCATGCTGGCTGCCGCGACCGAGCGCATCGTGGTCGGCAGCGCAGCCATCGTGCTGCCATTGCGCCAGCCGCTGCAGGTGGCGAAGTCGGCCTTGAGCCTGGACCGGATCAGTGGCGGACGCTTCGTGCTGGGCCTGGGTTCGGGTGACCGCCCGGAAGAATTTGCCGCGTTCGGTGAGGATCTGGAGGGCAGGGCGGCGGCGTTCCGTGAGCGTTGGACGTTGTTGCGCGCAGCGTTGTCACCAGAGGCCGATGAACGGGCCACCGTACTGCAGGCGACCGGTGGTTTCGACGTGCTGCCGGCGCCGGCAACGCGCATTCCGATGCTGGTGGTGGGTACTGCGCGGCAGAGCCTGCAATGGATCGCGCGCGAAAGCGAAGGCTGGGCCACCTATCACCGCGAGGAGGTGGCGCAGGAAGGACGCATCGGCCTGTGGCAGCAGGCGCTGGTGCAGCGCGGCGGGCCGGGCAAGCCGTTCGTACAGTCGATGCTGCTGGACCTGCAGACGGATCCGCAGGCGCCAGCCGAGCCATTGCCGCTGGGCCTGAAGGTCGGCCGCGATGGTCTGCGTGACTACCTGCTGCGCGTGCATGCGCAGGGCGTGGCACATGTGATGTTCAACCTGGTCGACAACGGGCGGTCGATGGACGCGGTGCTGCGCGAGATCGGCGAGCAGGTCCTGCCGGATGTGCTCCGGTAGGTGTCCACCTTGGTGGACACGTTCCAGCAGTCGAGCACGGCTCGACTCTACATGGGGTTCGCATCTGCGTATCATTCGCATTTGATATCCCGATGCTGGAGCTCCGCGTGACCCAACGTTCCCCCATGCACCCGACTGGACGCCTGTTCGCGGTGGTCGCTTTCATCGAGGCCGTGACCTGGGCCGGCCTGCTCATCGGCATGTGGATGAAGTACGGCCCGATGGCCAACGTTGCGCTGGTCAAGTTGTTCGGGCCCCTGCACGGCGTCGCCTTCCTGGCCTATGTGGCGGTCACTCTGTTCGCGGCGGTGCGGCTGCGCTGGCCGTGGTGGGCCAGTGCCCTGGCACTGCTGGCGGCGATCCCGCCGCTGGTGACGCTGCCGCTGGAGTGGTGGTTCAAGCGTCGTGGTCTGCTGGGCCTGCGTGCAATGCGCTGAACCCACTGTTGCATGCCCATTCAAGAGAATGGGTATCAAATGCAAATACGAGCCGTTATCATTTAAGGATGGCATCGGGCCCTGAGCAGGACTGATGCCGGGCGGGGGCGTACAGACGCACCCGGCCATCCTTTCCTGTTACGGCTGGTGTTTCATGCACGCACGTCCCGTCGTTCCCGGCTTGCCGGCGCTGGTGTTGGCTGCCCTGATCGGCACCATGGCGATGATGTCCTTCGTCGCCGTGATCGGCCCGGTGGTCCGCATGCTCGGCTTGTCCGAGTGGCATGCCGGCCTCTCGGTCACCGCCGCCGGTGTGTTGTGGATGCTGGCCGCGCGCCCGTGGGGCCAGCTCAGCGACCGCATCGGCCGCAAGCGCGTGCTGATGCTGGCGATGAGTGCCTACACCGTGGTCTACATCGCGCTGGCGGTGTTTATCGACGTGGCCCTGCAGGCGGTGCCGCCTGTGTTGGTATCGGTGCTGGTGCTGGTCGGTGCGCGTGGCCTGATCGGCCTGTTCTACGCCGCGGTGCCTCCTACCGCTGCCGCGCTGATTGCCGACAAGGCACCGACCGGGCAGCGTGCGAAATTCCTCGCCCGCCTGGGCAGCGCCAACGCACTGGGCATGGTGCTTGGCCCGGCCGCCGCTGGCTGGCTGGCCTATACGAATCTGTCGCTGGCGCTGTATGTGGCCGCATTGTTGCCGCTGCTTGCTCTGGCATTGCTGGCGTGGCGGTTGCCGGCCACACCGCCGGTGGAGAGCGCTTCTGCGCAACGCCGCCAGCCGATGAGCCGTCTCGACCCGCGCCTGCGCCTGCCACAGCTGGCGGCGTTCATCGCCATGGTCTCGGTGACCATCGCGCAGGTGACGGTCGGCTTCTTCGCGATCGACCGCCTCGGCTTGGATGCAGCGGCGGGCGCGCGCATGGCGGGTATCGCGCTCACAGCGGTTGGCGTCGGCCTGATCCTGGCGCAGGCGCTGGTGATGAAGCTGGAGGTACATCCACGCCGCTGGATCGTCCTCGGCGCGCTCATTTCCGGCATCGGCTTCGCTTCGGTGGCGGGCGTGCAGCAGGCCTGGCAGTTGCCGGCGGCGTACGCGCTGGCCGCGTTCGGCATGGGTTTCGTATTCCCCTCGTTCCAGGCGCTGGCCGCCGATGGGGTGGAGGCGCACGAGCAGGGCGCCGCGGCCGGCACGGTGGCGGCCGCGCAGGGGCTGGGCATGGTGGCCGGGCCGATGCTCGGCACGCTGTTGTATCGCGGCGGGCCCAGCCTGCCTTACCTGCTGGTCGGCGCGCTGCTGCTGTTGCTGTGCGCGCTGGCCGCAGCGCATCGAATGAAGGAGACCCCATGAACGATTCCCTGATGCAGGGCGCGTGGCCGGAGGCTGCGCCAGCGCCGCAGGAGAACACCGACGACGCGTCGCTGTTCCTGCTGCAGCATGCGGGCCAGCACGTGCACGCACGCGGGTGCCGCGCCGCGCTGCCGGCCGGTGCACTGGCGACGCTGGCAGAGCGCGTTTCGGAGTTCTTTGCCCAGCAGCGCGGCGGTCCGGGCCTGTTGGTTGGCGCGGTGCCGTTCGAACCGCGTGCGGACGATGCGTTGTACCAGCCCGAGCGCCTGCTGCCGGCGCTGGCACTGCAACCTCAGGCCGCACCGCCGCTGGACGGCGCCCTGCGGGCCGAGCCTGTGCCGCAGGACTATGCGTCAGCGGTTGCCGCGGCGGTGCAGGTCCTGCGTGCGCCCGAGCAGAACCTGCACAAGGTGGTGCTGGCGCGCAGCCTGTTGGCACGCACCCGCGAGGCGCTGTCGCCGGACGTGCTGCTGGCACGCCTGGGCGCGGATCCGTCGGTGGCGACCTACGCGGTGCCGTTGCCGGTGGAGCTGGGCCAGGCGCCGGCGTGGCTGGTGGGGGCAACCCCGGAACTGCTGCTGCGCAAGCGCGGTGCCGAACTGTTGTCGCATCCGCTCGCCGGTTCAGCACGCCGCAGCGCCGATGCCGCCGAGGACGAGCGTGCCGCGCAGGCGCTGCTGGCCTCGACCAAGGACCATGACGAGCATCGCCATGTGGTGGACGCCATCGTCGAGGGCCTGGCACCGTACTGCAGCCACATCGATGCACAGCCACGGCCGGTGCTGCATGCCACCGCCAGCATGTGGCACCTGGGCACCCGCATCCATGCCACCCTGAAGGATCCGCAGACGTCTGCCGCCGAACTGCTGGCACAGCTGCACCCCACACCGGCGGTCTGCGGTACGCCGCGGCTGGCGGCACTGCAGCGCATCCGCGAACTGGAACCGGTGCCGCGCGGCTTCTACGCCGGCGCCGTGGGCTGGCTGGATGCGCAGGGTGACGGCGACTGGTACGTGGCGATCCGCTGCGCACGCCTGCAGGGCACGCAGCTGCGCCTGTATGCCGGTGCCGGCATCGTCGCCGAATCGGAACCCGAGGCCGAGGTGGCCGAAACCGCGGCGAAGTTCGCTGCCCTGTTGAACGCGCTGGGTGTCCATGAATCCGCGCCCTCCATCGAGCCTGCCGCATGACTACCTCCATTGATCCCTCCCGCCTGCCACTGCAGCAGGTGTGGCCTGATGAACTGATGGCGCGCTATCGCGAGGCCGGTCACTGGCGCGGCGAGACCTTCCCGGCGTTCCTGCGCGAGCGCGCGGAACGCTATGCGGATGACATCGCGGTGGTCGCCGGCGATGTCCGCCTGAGCTACGCGCAGCTGTGGCACGAAGCCGGTCGCATCGGTTCCGGACTGCTGGCACTCGGCCTGCAGCCCGGTGAGCGGGTGCTGGTGCAGCTGGGCAACACCGCCGGATTCATCACCACCGTATGCGGACTGTTCCGTGCGGGTCTGGTGCCGGTATATGCGTTGCCGGCGCATCGCATCACCGAACTGGTGCACTTCGCCAACAAGGCCGAGGCCAGTGCCTACATCACTGCCGACCTGCACGATGGCTTTGATCATCGCGGGCTGGCGCGGGCGCTGCAGGCCGAGGTGCCGGCGCTGCGCCACGTGGTCATCGATGGCGATGCGGCGGAGTTCACCGCGCTGCAGGCGCTGCAGGGCGATCGCAGCGAGCTGCCGGCCGACCCGGATCCGCAGTCGGTGGCGTTCCTGCAGATCTCCGGTGGCAGCACCGGCCTGTCCAAGCTGATCCCGCGCACGCACGACGACTACATCTACTCGTTCCGCGCCAGCAATGACCTCTGCGGCATCGACCGCGACAGCGTCTACCTGGTCGCGCTGCCGGCCGCGCACAACTTCCCGATGAGTTCGCCCGGCTTCTTCGGTGCGCTGTATGCCGGCGCCCGCGTGGTGCTCAGCCCCGGTCCCGGCCCGGATGCGGCCTTCCCGCTGATCGCCCGCGAACAGGTGACCTGCTGCGGACTGGTGCCGCCGCTGGCGCTGCTGTGGGCGCAGGCGGCGGCAACCACTCCGCACGATCTGTCCAGCCTGCAGGTACTGCAGGTGGGCGGCGCCAAGCTGGTGCCGGAAGCTGCGCGGCGCGTGATCGACGGCCTGGGCTGCACCTTGCAGCAGGTGTTCGGCATGGCCGAGGGCCTGGTCAACTACACCCGCCTGGATGATCCGGAGGAACTGATCGTGGCCTGCCAGGGCCGTCCGATCAGTCCGGACGACGAAGTGCGCGTGGTCGATGACCACGACCAGCCGGTGGCCGAAGGCGAAGTGGGCCATCTGCTGACCCGCGGCCCGTACACCATCCGTGGCTATCACAACGATGCGGTGGCCAACGCGCGCTCGTTCACCGACGACGGTTTCTACCGAACCGGTGACCGCGTGCAGCAGCTGGCCGGTGGCTATCTGGTGGTGCAGGGCCGTGCCGGTGACCACATCAACCGTGCGGGCGAGAAAATCTCCGCCGAGGAGATTGAAGATCACCTGCTGGCCCACCCTGGTGTGTTCGACGCGGCCGTGGTCTCCATTCCCGACGAGTATCTCGGTGAGCGCAGCTGCGCGTTCGTGATCCAGCAGGGGGAGCCGATAAAGGCGCCGGCACTGAAAGCCTGGATGCGTACGCGCGGCCTGGCGGCGTTCAAGGTGCCGGACCAGGTCGTGTTCGTCGACAGTTTCGATACCACCGCGGTCGGCAAGATCAGCCGCCGCGAACTGCGCGCGCAGCTGCGTGCGCGTCATCTGCAACAGACAGGAGGAACGCGCTGATGGCGCTGCCCCGTATCACCGATTACCCCTTGCCGACCGCCGCCGAACTGCCGCAGGCCCGAGGCCCGTGGCGCCCGCAGCGTGATCGTATTGCGCTGCTGGTGCATGACATGCAGCGCTACTTCCTGGCGGCATTCGACGCGGGTAGTACGCCGCTGCGGCCGGCGGTGGACAATATCGTGCGCCTGCTGACGCATTGCCGCGCGCACGGCATTCCCGTGTTCTACACCGCCCAGCATGGCGACCAGGATCGCCGTGACCGTGGCCTGCAGGCCGATCTGTGGGGGCCCGGAATGCGCCGCAGCGCCGACCATGAACCGATCATCGAGGCGCTGGCACCGCAGCCGGGCGAGCACGTGCTGGTCAAGCACCGTTACAGCGCGTTCCAGCGCAGCAACCTGGAGACGCTGATGCGGGTGCGTGGCCGCGACCAGTTGCTGGTGACCGGCGTGTACGCCCATATCGGCTGCACCGCGACCGTGGTCGAAGCGTTCCAGCGTGATATCGAGGCCTTCATCGCCGCCGATGCGGTGGCGGACTTCTCGCGCGCCGATCACGATCAGGCGCTGCACTGGATTGCGCGCACCAGCGGGGTGCCGATGACCACCGACCAGCTGCTGGAGGTGCTGTGATGGCTGCCACGGGTGAGGTGCTGGATCTGGAGCGCATGCGTGCCGACGTGGCGCGCGTTCTGGAGTGCGAGCCAGCAGAGATCGGTGACGACGACAACCTGATCGACCTGGACCTGGACTCGATGCGCATGCTCGGCCTGGTCCTGGCCTGGGGCAACACTGGCTTGCCGCTGGAGTTCTCGCAGCTGGCCGAGCACACCACGCTGCGCCAGTGGTGGGGCGTGGTGCAGAAACTGCAGGCCGCGCAGAACGCATGAACGTCGCTGTGCTGGCCACGCCGGTGGCACTGACCGAGGCCCAGGCCGGACTGTGGTTCGCGCAGCGGCTGGCACCGGACAATCCGTCGTTCAATACCGCGCATGCGGTGTGGATCGAGGGCCCGCTGGACGTGGCCGCGTTCGTCGCAGCAGCAGACCAGGCTGCGGGCGAAGCCCAGGCATTCGCATTGCGCTTTGCGGAAGGGACCGATGGTCAGCCGCTGCAGTGGCATGACCCGGCACATGTGCCGCTGCTGTCGGTGCGCGATCTAGCGGGCGAGGTCGACCCGGCATCGGCGGCGCGTGCCCTGATGCAGGCCGACCGGCTCAGCGCGGTCGATCCGACCCGCGACCGCATAAGCCAGCAGGTGTTGTTCGATCTGGGGGGGCAGCGCTGGGTCTGGTACCTGCGCGTGCATCATCTGGCGGCCGATGGCTATGGCATGGCGCTGTTCACTGATCGTGTGTGCGCGTTGTACGCGGGGCGTACGGGTGAGCCACTACCAGCGCTGGCTGGCGTGCTGGCCGATGATGCCGCGTATCGTGCCGATCCGCGGCGCGAGCAGGCCGGGCAGTGGTGGCGCGGGCAGCTGCAGGGCGCGCCGGCGGGCGCGGGCCTGGCCGGTACGCTCGCGGCCAGTGACGACGCGCTGCGCTGGGTGCAGCCGCTGGATGCGGAGTTCCGAGAGCAGCTGCTGCAGGCCTCGGTGCGTTGGTTGCAGCCATGGCCGGATGTACTGGCCGCGCTCGCCGCCGAGTATCTGCGACGGATGAGCGCCACCGATGAAGTGGTGCTGGGCGTGCCCTACATGGGGCGACTCGGCAACGCGTCGGCGCGGGTGCCGGCGATGGTGATGAATGTCCTGCCGCTGCGCGTGGCGGCTGGCGAGGGCAGCGTCGAGGCCTATACCCGCGGCCTGGGGCGGCAGCTCAGCCAGGGTCGCAAGCATGGCCGCTATCGCGGCGAGCAGTTGCGCCGTGACCTTGGTCTGGTGGGCGCACAGCAGCGGCTGCACGGTCCGCTGGTGAATGTGCAGCCGTTCTACAAGCCGCTGGCGGTGACTGGCGTGCAGGCGACGCTGGAGGTGCTGTGCACCGGTCCGGTGGATGATCTGACGCTGGGTTTCCGTGGCGATGGCCAGCACCTGCTGGACCTGGAGATCGAAGCCAATCCCGCGTTGTACAGTCGGGAGGATGTCGAGGCGCACGCGACCCGGTTGCTGCATTTCGTATCGGCGGCGCTGGAGGCCGGAGACATCGCGGCGGTGCCGCTGGCCTCCGCCGTAGAAGCGCAGCAGGTGGTGCATGGTTTCAATGCCACCGCGCATGCGCTGCCACAGACTACGTTGGTTGAACTGCTGCAGCAGGGCATGGACCGTGACCCGCACGCGCCTGCGCTGGTGTTCGGCGACACCAGGCTGGACTACGCAACGCTGGAAGCGCGGAGTTTCGCGCTGGCGGCACAACTGCGCGCGATGGCGGTCGGTCCGGGCAGTGTGGTGGCGGTGGCATTGCCGCGCTCGCTGGAACTGGTGATCGCGCTGGTGGCGGTGCTGCGTGCGGGTGCCGCCTACCTGCCGCTGGACCTTGCCCATCCCGATGAGCGCCTTGCGCGTATTCTCGCCTCGGCGCAGCCGGCGTGCGTACTGGCTGCGGCAGAGGTATCGGCGCGCATGGACGGTGTGCCGGTGCTTGCCCCCGACCAATGGACCGCGCTGAGTTTCGCAGCACCGTGGGCCGATCCGGCGCCCAGCGATGCAGCCTATGTGATCTATACCTCCGGTTCGACCGGCGAGCCGAAGGGCGTCGTCATCGAGCACCGCGCCATCGTCAACCGCCTGCTGTGGATGCGCGAGCACTACGGCATCCGTTCCGATGACCGTGTTCTGCAGAAGACCCCAGCCACGTTCGACGTCTCGGTCTGGGAGTTCTTCCTGCCGCTGCTGTGCGGCGCGACGCTGGTGGTGGCGGGTCCGGACGCGCATCGTGATCCGACCGAGCTGGCACGGCTTGTGCGTGCCCACGACATCACCACCGCACATTTCGTGCCGTCGATGCTCGACGCGTTCCTTGCCGCGCCGGCCTCCGAAGGCCTGCAGCTGCGCCGCGTGTTCACCAGTGGCGAGGCGCTGGACGCATCGTTGCGTGATCGTTTCCATGCGCGCGTGCAGGCCGAACTGCACAATCTGTATGGCCCGACCGAAGCGGCCGTGGACGTGAGCTACTGGCCGGCCTCTGCGCAGGACCGCTCAGGGCCGGTACCGATCGGCTTCCCGGTCTGGAACACACGCCTGTACGTGCTGGACGCGCGGATGCAGCCGCTGCCGGTAGGTGTGCCGGGCGACCTGTATCTGGGCGGCGTGCAGCTGGCGCGTGGCTACGTCGGCCGCGATGATCTGACCGCCGAGCGCTTCCTGGCCGATCCCTTCCTGCCGGGCGAACGGATCTACCGCACCGGCGACGTGGCGCGCTGGCGCGCCGATGGTGCCGTCGAATACCTCGGCCGCAGCGACCACCAGGTGAAGCTGCGCGGCCTGCGCATCGAGCTGGGCGAGATCGAGGCGGCGCTGCGCGAGCTGCCGGGCATGGAGCGCGTGGAAGTGCTGCTGCGCCAGGACACGCCGGGCGATGCGCGGCTGGTGGCCTATGTGCCAGCGGCGCTTGCCGATGCCGTGATGCTGCGCAGCCACCTGGCCACGCGCGTGCCGGACTACATGGTGCCGTCGGCGTTCGTTGGCGTGGATCAGTGGCCGGTGACCGCCAACGGCAAGCTCGACCGCAACGCGTTGCCGAAGCCGCCGCAGAACGAGATTGCCGGACTGGCGCCGCGCACGCCGCTGGAACAGGAGCTGGCGGTGCTGTTTGCCCAGGCACTCGGGCGTGAAGCGCCGGTGGCGGTGGATGCGGACTTCTTCAGTCTCGGCGGTGACTCGCTGTCGGCGGTGCACCTGCTGCTGGCCATCGAACAACGCTGGCGCTGTGACCTCGGCCTGGGCGCTTTGTTCGCGCAGCCGACCGTGGCCGCATTGGCGACGCGCATTGCCGAGCCGCCGGCGCTGGCCGACCACGCATTGGGCCCGGTGATCTCGTTGGCTGCGACTGATGCTGATGGGCCCACTCCGCTGTTCGTGCTGCACCCGGCCGGTGGCATCGCCTGGAACTACCGCAGCCTGGCGCGCGCCCTGCAGCCGGCTCGCCCGGTGTACGGCCTGCAGTCGCCCGCGCTGGATCCGAAGCAGCCGTTGCCGTCCAGCATCGAAGCCATGGCCAACGACTACGTGCAGCGCGTGGTCGCATTGCAGCCGAAAGGGCCGGTGCATCTGCTGGGTTGGTCGGTGGGAGGCATCCTCGCCCAGGCGATGGCGGTGCGCCTGCACGAGATTGGGCGTGAAGTCGGCGAACTGGTGCTGCTGGACGCCTACCCCAGCGAATGCTGGCGGGCTGAGCCGGAACCCGATGCCATCGCCGCATTGCGCGCACTGCTGGCGATTGCCGGCCATGATCCGGATGCACATCCGGAGCTGGACAGCCGTGAACGTATTCTCGGCTTCCTGCGTCGCGGTGGTAGTGCGCTCGGCAGCCTGCCGGATGTAGTGCTCGATGGCGTGGTGCGTGCGGTGACCGGCACCAACCGGTTGATCCGCGAACACATCCACCAACCATTCGACGGCACGCTGGTGCACGTGCGCGCTGGCCGGGATCATCAGGCGCGGCCGCAGCTGCAGTCGGCGTTGTGGCGCACGCACGCGCGCAGGGTGCAGGCGCTGGAGCTGCCGTTCCTGCATGCCGAGCTGACCGGCCGCGATGCGGTGGCGCAGCTGGCACCGTGGTTGTCGGCGCGCCTGCGCCACTGGGATGAGCAAGAGGAGATCGCAACATGCAGTTGACCGGCTTTGAAGGTCGCGTGGCCCTGGTGACCGGTGCCGCCGGCGGCATCGGCGAGGCTCTGGTACGGCTGTTGGCCGAGGCCGGCTGCACGGTGGTGGCAACCGACCGCGAGGCGCCCGTGGTAATGGATGCACGTGTACAGGCATTTGCGCTCGATGTGACCGACAGCGTAGCGGTGGACGCACTGGTGGATCGTGTGGAAGCCAGCATTGGGCCGATCGGTCTCGCCGCAAGCGTGGCCGGGGTCCTGCACGTGGGCGAGGTGACCGGGACTACCGATGCCGATTGGCGCCGGGTGTTCGCAGTCAATGCCGATGGTGTGTTCCATGTTGGCCGTGCGCTGGCGCGGGTGATGTCACCGCGAGGCCAAGGCGCGATCGTCACCGTCAGTTCGAATGCCGCCGGCGTGCCGCGGCATGGCATGGCCGCCTATGCCGCGTCCAAGGCCGCCGCCACGATGTTTACCCGTTGCCTCGGGCTGGAGCTGGCGCCGCTGGGCATCCGCTGCAATATCGTCGCCCCGGGTTCAACGCTGACCCCGATGCAGACCGGCATGTGGCAGGACGAGCACGGGGCCGAGCGGGTGATCGCCGGCAGCCTGGAGACGTACAAGGCCGGCATTCCGTTGCGCAAGCTGGCCACCCCGGAGGACATCGCGCACTCGGTGATGTTCCTGCTCTCCGAGCAGGCCGGGCACGTGGCGATGAGCGATCTGTACGTGGACGGCGGCGCCACCCTGCGCGGGTGAGCTTTGTAGAGTCGAGCCATGCTCGACTGCCTTGCGGCATGAGTCGAGCAT
>NZ_JBDJKU010000086.1:0-14285 GCF_039673015.1 Stenotrophomonas sp. TWI1409 | reverse complement strand
CTCACCGTCCGGGGTTGCGCGGGGCATTGCCCGGCGAGCGCAGCGGCGCCGCTGTTTGCAGCACGTTCGAAACGCCCGCCAACACACGCCTTTCGTTCCGCCACTGCACCCGCAGCGCAACATGGGAAATCCGCGCGGCACCCTATAATCCGCGCTTTCCCCCTGATGAGTTCCACCCCGATGGCGCAGCAAACGATGAAGGCCCTGGTCAAGCGCGAAGCGGCCAAGGGCATCTGGCTGGAAGAAGTTCCGGTTCCGACCCCGGGCCCGAACGAGGTCCTGATCAAGCTCGAGAAGACCGCGATCTGCGGCACCGACCTGCACATCTACCTGTGGGACGAGTGGAGCCAGCGCACGATCAAGCCGGGCCTGACCATCGGCCACGAGTTCGTCGGTCGCGTCGCCGCACTCGGCTCGGCCGTGACCGGCTATGAAATCGGCCAGCGCGTCTCGGCCGAAGGCCACATCGTCTGCGGCCACTGCCGCAACTGCCGTGGCGGCCGCCCGCACCTGTGCCCGAACACCGTCGGCATCGGCGTCAACGTCAACGGCGCCTTCGCCGAGTACATGGTGATGCCGGCCAGCAACCTGTGGCCGATCCCGGACCAGATTCCGTCCGAGCTGGCCGCGTTCTTCGATCCGTACGGCAACGCCGCGCATTGCGCGCTGGAGTTCAATGTGATCGGTGAAGACGTGCTGATCACCGGTGCCGGCCCGATCGGCATCATCGCCGCCGGCATCTGCAAGCACATCGGTGCACGCAACGTGGTGGTGACCGACGTCAACGACTTCCGTCTGAAGCTGGCCGCCGACATGGGTGCCACCCGCGTGGTCAACGTGGCCAACCAGTCGCTGAAGGACGTGATGAAGGAACTGCACATGGAGGGCTTCGACGTGGGCCTGGAAATGAGCGGCAACCCGCGTGCGTTCAACGACATGCTCGACTGCATGTACCACGGCGGCAAGATCGCCATGCTCGGGATCATGCCCAAGGGCGCCGGCTGCGACTGGGACAAGATCATCTTCAAGGGCCTGACCGTGCAGGGCATCTACGGCCGCAAGATGTACGAGACCTGGTACAAGATGACCCAGCTGGTGCTGTCCGGCTTCCCGCTCGGCAAGGTGATGACCCACCAGCTGCCGATCGACGACTTCCAGAAGGGCTTCGACCTGATGGAAGAAGGCAAGGCCGGCAAGGTTGTATTGAGCTGGAATTGACCCTTCGCCGCGCGCGATGGGTGGGTGGGTGCCGAGCTTGCTCGGCACACCTTGAAACTGAAAAAGGCGCCCGATGGGCGCCTTTTTCTTTGCCATCCCGATGTTGCCGGCCAGCGGCCGGCACTACCGGTAACGCCTGCGGCGTTACTTGCCGATGGCCACGCTCAGCATCACGCGGCTGTGGGCCAGCTTGCCGGAGTTGTCGCGGCCGTTACCGTCGGTGCCGTAGTAACCCAGGCCGACCTTGGCCATTCCGAACTGGCGCTCAACGCCGACATTCCAGTCGGTGTAATCCTTGGCGATGCCGTCTTCAAACGTGCTGCGGCCGACATTGGCATTCAGGGTGAAGTCCTTCGGCAGGCCCCAGCTGCCACCCAGGCCGAAGTACCAGCCATCGGTGCTGCTGTTCCATACATCGTTGGTGTAGGCCACCGTCAGCTTGTAGGTGTCATCCAGCGTGGTGGTGGTGATCAGCTCGTTGTAGTTCTGGTGGCTGGACTTCAGGTAGGTGTAGCGGTTCAGCAGCACGTCGACGTTGACGCGCTCGGTGACGTCCACGCCGTAGCCGATCAGGTAGTCGACCTCGGTCTTCGGATCACCTGCACCGAAGTCCACGCCCGAACCCCAAACGCCGGCATACAGGCCAACCGGGCTGGTGTAGGTGAAACCGGCCTGCAGGGTCGGATCCTCGTCGGTCTGCGACACACCACGGAACAGGTAATCGGAAACAGCGGTGACGTTCCAGCTGTACGGCGATTCGTTTTCCTGGGCGCTGGCGGCGAACGGGGCGGCCAGGGTCAGGGCAGCGGCAATGGCGAGGCAGGCACGGGCGTGCTTCATGAGCGTCTCCGGTGGGGGCGGTGGCGTGGAAGGCGGGGAGCGGGCGTAGCGGCCGGAGCGGGACAGCTCCGGTTCACGAATTTTTAACCAGTTTGCTATTGCGATGCAACATGTGCCGGCCGTGGCGATGCCCCATCCGGGCCGGTCGGCAAGCGGCGATGCCCGGTAGAATCAGCGGTTTCCCCGTTCAGAGCCGTGCCCACGCCATGACCGACGCCTCCTCCGCCCTGACCCGCCACTACGCCGAGGAACTGGACGCCATCCGCGCCCAGGGCCTGTTCAAGTCCGAGCGGATCATCACCAGCCCGCAGTCGGCCGAGATCACCCTCGAGGACGGCCGCAAGGTGCTGAACTTCTGTGCCAACAACTACCTGGGCCTGGCCGACCATCCGGACCTGATCCAGGCCGCCAAGGATGCGCTGGATACCCACGGCTTCGGCATGGCCTCGGTGCGCTTCATCTGTGGTACCCAGGACCTGCACAAGCAGCTGGAGAAGCAGATCGCCGACTTCTTCGGCAAGCAGGACACCATCCTGTACGCGGCCTGCTTCGATGCCAACGGCGGCCTGTTCGAGCCGCTGCTCGGCGAGAACGACGCGATCATTTCCGATGCGCTGAACCACGCTTCGATCATTGACGGCGTGCGCCTGTGCAAGGCCAAGCGCTTCCGCTATGCCAACTGCGACATGGCCGACCTGGAAGCCCAGCTGCAGGCCGCCGACGCCGCCGGCTGCAAGACCAAGCTGATCACCACCGACGGCGTGTTCTCGATGGACGGCTTCATTGCGCCGCTGGACGAGATCACCGCGCTGGCGAAGAAGTACAACGCGCTGGTGCACATCGACGAATGCCACGCTACCGGCTTCCTCGGTGCCACCGGCCGCGGCTCGGCCGAAGTGAAGGGCGTGCTGGAAAAGATCGACATCATCACCGGCACCCTGGGCAAGGCCATGGGTGGTGCACTGGGCGGCTTCACCTGCGCCAGCGCCGAGGTGATCGAGCTGCTGCGCCAGCGTTCGCGCCCGTACCTGTTCTCCAACTCGCTGCCGCCGCATGTGGTGGCCGCCGGCATCAAAGCGTTCGAGATGCTGGCCGCCGCTGACGATCTGCGCGACACCCTGGTGGAAAACACCCGCTACTTCCGCGAAAAGATGGTCGCCGCCGGTTTCGACGTGAAGCCGGGCGTACACCCGATCAGCCCGGTGATGCTGTACGACGCACCGCTGGCGCAGAAGTTCGCCGAGCGCCTGCTGGAAGAAGGCATCTACGCGATCGGCTTCTTCTTCCCGGTAGTGCCCAAGGGCCAGGCGCGCATCCGCACCCAGATCAGCGCCGCGCACAGTCGCGAGCATCTGGACCGCGCAATCGATGCGTTCACCCGCATCGGTGTCGAGCTGGGCGTGATCAAGGGTTGATCCCCACCGGCCAAAGCGTGCCGACCAAGGTCGGCACCTACCGGGCGTGAGGGCGTGCCGACCGAGGTCGGCACCTTCCCGGCATCACTTCTTTTTCTTCTTGCCCTTCGGCTCGTCCTTGCTGGCCACCACCACCGGCTTGGCGGCAGCATCCTGGCCGTTGCCCTTGGCAACGCGGATGCCATTGGCCTTCATCCAGGCGTCGAACTCATCGGCGGTCATCTTCTTGTCGCCGTTGCTCATCAGGAAGCGGTAGCTGCCGCGACCATCCAGCTCCGGGGTCTTCACTTCCACCACCGGGGTCTCGGCCGGCGTTTCCGCCTTGGCCACCTTCTTGTGGCCACCACAGGCGGTCAGCAGCACCATCGGCAGCAGCAGGCCTGCGCAGCGCAGGGTTTGGTTGAGGGTCGGGTGGTACATGGGCAGGCTCCGTTCGGGAAATTCAGCAACCAGACGCCCCCTACGCCTGGAACGGTGGCCGGCAACCGCCGGCCGCGGGCGATGATCAGCCCGGTGCAGCGGCCCCCAGCCGCTGCTGGTCACTGACCTCCAGCACCCGCCACTGGCCCTTGCCGAGATCGCCGAGCCGCAGCCCACCGATCGCGACCCGGACCAGGCGCAGCACCTGCAGGTCGAAGGCCGCCAACAGGCGGCGGATGTGGCGGTTGCGGCCCTCGTCGAGGACCACCTCCAGCCATGCGGTCTTGTCGCCGCTGCGCAGCACGCGCACAGCCTGGGCGACGAGGAACTCGCCCTCGTCGTCCACGCCGGCCTGCAGGGCCGCCAGCGTGGCGTCATCGGGCAGGCGGTCGACCTGCACGTGGTAGGTCTTCTGCGGGCCGGTCTCTGGATCGGTCAGGCGCGCGGCCCACTGCGGATCGTTGCTGAACAGCAACAACCCTTCACTGGCCTTGTCCAGGCGCCCGACCGGCGCGATCCACGGCAGGCCGGCACCATCGAAGCAGCGGTACACGGTGTCGCGGCCACGTTCGTCCTGCGCGGTGGTCACCACCCCACGCGGTTTGTTGAGCATCAGGTACAGGCGCTGCGGCGCGCCCATCGGCTGGCCATCGACCTCGATCGGCGGCGCCGGCTGCCCAATCGGGAATTCGGGATCCCGCACGATGCGGCCGGAGACGCGCACGCGGCCATCGGCGATCCAGCGCGCGGCCTCGCTGCGCGAACACACGCCGGCCTTGGACAGCACGCGCGCCAGGCCATGACGGACACCGGCGGCTGTGGCAGCGGGAGTCGCACGCCCACGCGGTGCGTGGGAGCGGGCGGCGGGGGCGGCAGGTGGGCGGCGCGTGCGCAAGCCTCTGCTCCCCGCGGCGCTTACTTCTTGTCGACCGGCTTGGTCTCAGCCGGTGCTTCGGCCGGGGCCGGAGTGGCGGCCGGAGCCGGACGCGCCTTGACCACACGCACGCCACGCGCCTTCATCCAGGCGTCGAACTCTTCGGCGGTCATGCGCTTGCCGTTCTGGCTCATGTCGAAGCGCCAGGGCGTGTTGTCGAATTCGGTCTGCGGCTTGTAGGCCGCCGGATCGTTCGGCTTCACTGCCGGGGCGCTCGGAATGGCCTTGGCGATGTTCTGGCAACCATCGATGCGCAGGCGCTGCAGCACCTGGTCCAGCGACTGCGACGGATCGTAGTTGCTGCTCAGCACGCCGGCCGGCATGCCCAGCTGGTTGCCACGGATGTAGAGCTCGTCGGCCACCGGCGCGATGGTCGTGGCCGGCAACGGCAGCGGCGAGGCGCTGGTGTTGACCGAGCAATCGACCGCAGCGTGGGCGGCGGGAACCAGGGCCAGCGCCAGGAAGGCGGCCGATGCAGAGCGCAGCATGAAGGGCATCCAGGAAAGGAAGTGACGCGGCGAGTTTAGCAATGCCGCGACAGCTTTCAAGCGCCACTTTCAATGAATACGGCAACTCATTGGTTTTACGGATAAAAACCCGACGAACGGTTGTTCCCGGACCGACGGACACGCGGATTCCGGGCTACGGAAACAACAAGACCCGGCCGAAGCCGGGTCCTGCTGTGTCCTACTGGCAGATCGTCAGAACTTAGTTCTGGACGTTCAGCTCGGTACGACGGTTCTTGGCGCGACCTTCCGGGTTGTCCGAACCATCCGGGTTGGTGTTCGGAGCAATCGGACGGCTCTCGCCGTAGCCGATCGGGCCGACCAGGCGACCGGCGTCAACGCCGTTCTTGGTCAGGTAGTTGTACACGGCGGTAGCACGACGCTCCGACAGCTTCTGGTTGTAAGCGTCGGTACCCTTCGAGTCGGTGTGACCGGCAACTTCAACGCGCAGATCCGGGTAACGCTTCAGGATCTCGGTGGCTTCGCTCAGGATCGCCACGGCGTCCGGACGCAGGTTCGACTTGTCGAAGTCGAAGTTGACGCCCTTCAGGTCGATGGAGACCGGCACCGGGCAACCGTCCGGACCGATGGTCTGACCCGGCTGCGAGTTCGGGCACTTGTCGTCGCAGTTGTTGACGCCGTCACCGTCGTCATCCAGGTCGGCGCAGCTCGGGGCAACCGGAGCCGGAGCCGGAGCAGCCGCGACCGGAGCCGGGCCCAGCGGGATCACGACGCCGACCGAAGCCAGCACGTCACCGAACCAGTCTTCCTTCGGAGCGGCAACGCTCTGGTCGTCGAAGTCAGCGCGGTAGGCCACTTCGGCGCGGACAGCAACGCGCTTTTCGAAGGTGGTCTGCAGGCCGACGCCCAGCTTGGCGGCAACGTTGCCGTCCTTACGCTGGCGCGGACCGTTGGCATTCAGCGCCGGGTACTCTTCTTCCGACTTCTGGTAGCCCAGGCCACCGACGATGTACGGGTTCCAGCCGCGGCCTTCCTTGATGAAGTGGCGACGCAGGTCCAGCGAGACGCCGTACTGCGACCAGTTCAGGTCCTTGTTCGAATCGAAGTTCGGGTTCTGATAGTTCAGCTCACCGTCCAGCGACCAGTTCGGGCTGATGAACTTGCCCAGGCCCAGGGTCACGAACGGAGCGTCATTGGTCAGACGGTCGCTGTCCTGGAAGTTGAAGCCGGCCGAACCGGTCAGGTACCAGCGGTCATCGAACTCCTGCGCCGAAGCTGCCTGGGCAAAAGCCAGGCCGCCCAGCAGCGCGGCAGTAAGGATCTTCTTGTTCATTGAGTACAGCTCCTATTTCGGGGGTATGAAACCGGTAGAGGCATGGGCCAGCACAAGTGCGTCGATGTACGACAGCCGATTCAGCACGCCACCGCCGCGAACATTATGCTCAGGCGGGTGAAGGCCATGTTAACAGTCCCGTAACATGTGAAGTGTTGCGCCCGACCGTCCGCCGGTCCGACGTTGAAACCCTATACAGGATGATGAAAATCCGCAAGACCCTCACGCTGCAAGGGTTTGACGGGGTTTAGGCGGGGAAAACGACATATTGCGCAACGCGCTGCATCAAACGGTTCAGCGCGTCTGCGGAAACGTGAGGAACCTTATGATGGAGCCACGAACCCAGCCGGAGCCGTGATGAAAGCCGTCGCCCTGAGTCGTGAATCCGCCCCTGCCCTGTGCGATATGCACCTGCCTCCGCCGCTGCCTCCCCGGGGGCGTGACCTGCTGGTCCGGGTCGAGGCGGTTTCAGTCAACCCCGTCGATGGCAAGCAGCGTGCCAGCACGGATCCGGCCACGCTCCAGGCACCCCGCGTGCTGGGTTGGGACGCTGCCGGCGTGGTCGAGGCAATCGGCGACGAGGCGAGCCTGTTTGCCTCCGGTGACGAGGTTTATTACGCAGGCGATGTCACCCGCCCCGGCTGCAATGCGCAGTACCACTGGGTGGATGAACGCCTGGTCGCGCGCAAGCCAACCACGCTGGATTTCGCTGAAGCCGCAGCGCTGCCGCTGACCACGCTCACCGCCTGGGAGCTGCTGTTCGAGCGCATGCCGCTGCGGCTGGACGATCGCCGCCACGCCGGCCAGCACCTGCTGGTGATCGGCGGTGCGGGTGGGGTCGGCTCGATGGCAATCCAGCTGGCCCGCCATGCGGGTTTCGAGGTGATCGCCACGGCGTCGCGCGAGGCCTCGGCCGACTGGTGCCGGCAGATGGGTGCCCGGCACGTGATCGACCACCGGCAACCACTTCAGGCCCAGCTGCAGGCGCTGGGCATCGACACGGTGCAGGTCGCACTCAACCTGGCCGACACCGATCACTACTGGGACGAGCTGGGCCTGCTGCTGGCGCCGCAGGGACATGTGGGCCTGATCGTCGAGCCGCGTGGGCCGCTGCGCATCGGCGATCCCTACAAAGCCAAGTGCATCGGCATCCACTGGGAGTTCATGTTCGCGCGCTCGCGCTTTGCCACTGCCGACTGCATCGAGCAGCACCGCATCCTCAGCCGCACGGCCAGCATGATCGATGCCGGCCAGCTGCGCGGCACCCTCAGTGAAAGCCTGGGCCCGATCAATGCGGCAAATCTGGACATCGCGCATCAGCGCCTGGCCAGCGGACGCACGGTGGGCAAGCTGGCGCTGGCAGGCTGGGGCGACTGAGCCAGGCTGGAACGCCGATGTAAAGCCGAGCCCATGCCCGGCCGTGCAGTCTGATCGTAGCGTCGAGCGTGCTCGACGCCACTGTAGCGGCGGATTGGTCGGCATCTGTATCTATGGAAGTGACTGAATCGGGATTACGGTGGAAACAGATTCCTCTCCCCCGAGACCGCCATGCCCACCGCCCTGCCCTTGCGCCTGCTGCAACTGATCACCGGCCTGTTCCTATACGGCTTCGGCGCCTCGCTGATGATCCGTGCGGCCATCGGCGTGGCGCCCTGGGATGTCCTGTCACAGGGCATCGCCGCGCAGACGCCGCTGTCGTTCGGCCTGGCGACCAATGTCATCGGCGCACTGGTGTTGCTGCTGTGGTGGCCGCTGCGGCAGAAGCCGGGTGTAGGGACCGTGCTCAACGTGATGCTGATCGGCCCCTCCGCGCAGTTCGGGCTATGGCTGCTGCCGCCGGCCGTCGGCCTTGGCTGGCAGCTGGCAATGTTCTGCGCCGGCATGCTGCTGGTCGCGCTGGCCACCGGCCTGTACATCGGCGCCAGGCTTGGCCCTGGCCCGCGCGACGGCCTGATGACCGGCCTGCATGCCCGCACCGGCTGGCCGATCTGGAAAGTGCGCAGCCTGATCGAAGGCAGCGTATTGCTGCTGGGCTGGTGGCTGGGCGGCAATGTTGGGCTCGGCACCCTCGCCTTCGCCCTGCTGATCGGTCCGCTGTGTGGTGTCACGCTGGGCTGGTTCGGGATCGGTCGCACCCCGGTAGTGGGGGGGGGGGGGGGGGGGCCCCCCGCCCCCCCCGCAGACCCCCCCGCCCCCCCCCCCCGGTTTGCTCCCGTGCCCCCCCCCCCCCCCCCGCCACTACCCAAAGGCCGGCCCTTGCCCCGGCCGCCGTTTCGCGGCACGCTTCGCGCTTCCGTACGCAAGCGTATCGACAATGTCGCCAGCCAACGAAAGCGCCTACCCCCATCTGTTCGCCCCGCTGGACCTGGGCTTCACCCAGCTGCGCAACCGCGTATTGATGGGCTCGATGCACACCGGCCTGGAGGATCGCGCCCGCGACTTCCCGCGGCTGGCGGCCTACTTCGCCGAACGCGCCGAGGGCGGTGTCGGCCTGATCGTCACCGGCGGCTTCGCGCCGAACGTGGTCGGCTGGCTGAAGCCGTTCGGCGGCAAGCTGTCCTGGCCCTGGGAAGTACGCCCGCATCGGCAGCTCACCGCCGCCGCGCACCAGCACGGCGCGAAGATCTGCCTGCAGCTGCTGCATGCCGGCCGCTATGCCTACCACCCGCTGTCGGTGGCGCCGTCGAAGCTGAAGGCACCGATCAACCCGTTCACCCCGCGTGCGTTGTCGGCCAGTGGCGTCGAGCGCCATATCGCCGACTACGCACGCAGCGCGAAGCTGGCCCGCGAGGCTGGCTACGACGGTGTGGAAGTGATGGGCTCGGAGGGCTACCTCATCAACGAGTTCATCGCCCCGCGCACCAACAAGCGCACCGACCGCTGGGGCGGCGATGCGAACCAGCGCATGCGCTTCGCGGTCGAGATCGTGCGCCGCATCCGCGAGGCCTGTGGCCCGGACTTCATCATCATCTACCGCCTGTCGCTGGTGGACCTGGTGGAGGACGGCAGCAACTGGGAGGAGATCGTGCAGCAGGCGCAGGCCATCGAGGCCGCCGGCGCGACGATCATCAATTCCGGCATCGGCTGGCACGAAGCCCGTATTCCGACCATTGCCACCTCGGTGCCGCGCGCCGCCTTCGCCGGGGTCACCGCCAAGCTCAAGCCGCATGTGAAGGTGCCGCTGGTGGCGACCAACCGCATCAACATGCCCGACGTCGCCGAGCGCATCCTCGCCAGCGGCGGTGCCGACATGGTGTCGCTGGCGCGTCCGCTGCTGGCCGACCCGCAATGGCCGAACAAGGCCCGTGCCGGCCGCGCCGAGGCAATCAACACCTGCATCGCCTGCAACCAGGCCTGCCTGGACCACGTGTTCGAGAACAAGCTGGCCAGCTGCCTGGTCAATCCGCGCGCCGCCCACGAGACCGAGCTGGTCTATCGCCCCACCGCCACGCCGAAGAAAGTTGCCGTGGTCGGTGCTGGCCCGGCAGGCCTGGCGTGTGCCACCGTCGCTGCCCAGCGCGGCCACCAGGTCACCCTGTTCGATGCCAACGAGGAGATCGGCGGCCAGTTCAACGTGGCCAAGCGCATCCCCGGGAAGGAAGAGTTCCACGAGACCCTGCGCTACTTCCGCCACACGCTGGCCGAAACCGGCGTGCAGCTGCGCCTCGGCACCCGCGCCGATGCCGCCACCCTGGCCGGCTTCGACGAGGTGGTGCTGGCCACCGGCATCACCCCGCGCAAGGTCGACTTCCCCGGCGCCGACCACGCCAAGGTGGTCAGCTACCTGGACGTGCTGCTGGGCCGGGTTGAAGTGGGCACCAATGCGGCGATCATCGGCGCCGGCGGCATCGGCTTCGATGTCGGCGAGTACCTCAGCCACGCCGGTGAGTCCCCCTCCCTCGATCCGGAACGCTGGATGGCCGAATGGGGCGTGGACAGCGCGTTCGAGGCCCGCGGCTCGCTGGGCCGGCCCGAGGTCGAGGCGTCACCGCGTCGGCTCTGGCTGCTGCAGCGCAGCCCGGGCAAGCCCGGCGCGCGACTGGGCAAGACCACTGGCTGGATTCACCGCGCCACACTGAAGGCCAAGGGCGTGCGCATGCTCGGTGGCGTCGAGTACCTGGGCGTCGATGACGAAGGCCTGCGCATCCGCGTGGAAGGCAGCGAACAGCTGCTGCCGGTCGACCATGTGGTGATCTGCGCCGGGCAGGAACCGAATCGTGCATTGCAGGCCGAACTGCAGGCCGCCGGCATCAACGCGCAGCTGATCGGGGGTGCCGATGTAGCGGCCGAACTGGACGCCAAGCGAGCCATCGACCAGGGCAGCCGGGTGGCCGCCGCGCTCTGATGAGCGCCTGAATGGGGGGCGGAATGTGATTTCCGTCACCCCTGCCGAACCTGAATGTCAAGCCGGGCGGTTCACGATGCGTTCGGCTATCCCCCCCTACCTTGCGCCATCTCTCCGCTCACCAGCCAGTTTCCGGTGAGCCGGCGCAGCCCCCTCGATCGGTACTGATCGTTTCTTTTGGGGCTGCCCACGGGGCGGCCCCGATGGCCGCCTCCCCATGACGCCAAGTCGTACCCCGCCTCCTGTCGCCCCCGCGGCCGGAACCGGAGCGTGCGGCCCATACGGAGCAAGGAGTTATATGAAACTGGCCTGGATTCTCTGGCTGTCGCAGTTGTTGCCTCAGCCGGCCGCTGATTCATTGTGTTTGAGCACCACCGTTTACCTGGAAGCCCGCGACCAGACCCTGCGTGGTCAGCAGGCCGTCGCCGAGGTCGCCCTGCGCCGCCTCGACAGTGGCCTGTGGGGCGACTCCATGTGCCAGGTGGTCACCGCGCGCAAGCAGTTCGCACCGACCATCGTCTCGCCCGGCACCCAGCTGGGCAATGATGCGGCCTGGAGCGAGGCGATGAACGTGGCCTTCGACGCCGAGCGCAACTGGGCGCTGCCGGCCGGCGAGCGCCGCGAGATCGTGCCCGGTGCCAGCCACTTCGCCGCGCTGTCCATTGCCAGCCCGAACTGGCGCAATGCCTACCAGGTGGCCACCATCGGCGATCACACCTTCTATAAGGTGCAGAACCTCAAGCCACGGCAGTCGTAACGATCCGTGCTGGCGGCAGCGTTGCCGCCCGCCGCCAGGCTCTGGGATAGTGGGCGCTTCCCGCCCGCATCACCTGGAGTTCCCATGAAGCTGTACAGCAAGCCCGGTGCCTGTTCCACCGCCGACCACATCGCCCTGCAGTGGACCGGCCAGCAGTTCGAGGTTGAACTGCTGAACAAGGACACCCTGAAGGGCCCGGAATTCCTCAAGATCAATCCGGCCGGTGCCGTCCCCGCACTGGTCGACGGCGACTTCGTGCTGCTGCAGAACGCCGCGATCATGGGCTATATCGCCGACAGCTTCCCGCAGGCCGGCCTCGGCGGCGACGGCAGCCCGCGCCAGCGCGCCGAAGCCACCCGCTGGCTGGCCTTCGTCAATTCCGATGTGCATCCGGCCTTCTCGCCGCTGTTCGCGCCGGGCAAGTTCATCGCCGACGAGAGCCAGTTCGATGCGATCCGCGCCGCCGCGCACAAGCGCCTGCGCGCCCTGTTCGAGACCGCCGACAAGCAGCTGGCCGACAAGCCGTGGCTGGCCGGCTTCCGCAGCTTCGCCGACCCGTACTTCTACATCACGCTGCGCTGGGCTGCTGGCACCAAGGTCGACCTGTCCGGCCTGGACAACCTGGCCGCCTACAAGGCGCGCATGGATGCCGATGCCGGCGTGCAGGCCGCGCTGAAGGCCGAAGGCCTGGCCTGAGCCAGACCATGGGTCGGAGCCGTCTGCACAGCAGACGGCTCTGCCCCCATCGGTGCAATCGCCACACTCAGCCGATCTGGCGGATCACTTCGCCCTTGGCATCGCGCAGGTAGGTCGGCACCACTTCGATGCGCAGCGCCGCCGCCACCGGGTAGATGCCGCGCTCGGCACGCACGCCCGCCAAGGCTTCCAGACCCGTCTCGTCCAGTGCCCAACGCGCGCTGTCGGCCGATACCTCGCCGGTTTCACCGCGCGCGGCCGGAATGAATTCCCACTGCCGCTCGCGGCTGACCAGTTCCAGCGATTTGCCGTGGCGCAGGCGCAATGGCAGCAGCTCGCACACGCTGGCCACCTGGCCCGCACCGAGCACCAGGGTGGTGACGCCCGCCTCCTGGCGCCAGTCCAGCGTCTCGATGAACAACATGCCGGTGCTGGAGCCCTCGCGCTCGCTGCCGGCCTGCACCTGTGCGGCCAATGCCGGATCCTCCAGCAGGTTGCCGCGATGCAGGTCGCTGATCCACAGCGGCATCGCCGGTTGCAGCGCCTGCAGCACGCCGCGCGTCGACCAGCGCTTGACCGCTTCCATCTCCTCATCGGTCAGCCCGACCAGCTGCAGGAACTGCAGGTGGCCATTGGCGGTGTCGCGTGCGGGTAACTGCGGATCTGCGACGAAGGCCAGATGGCACAAGCGCGTGTTGGTCTCCAACGCGATCGGGCCGTTGGCATTGAGGTGGTGGCCATCCTCGAACACGTTGCCACTGCCGAACACATAGCGCGCCAGGTTCTGCAGCAGGTTCATCGGCCACACCGGCGGCGTGCTGCCGGCGTTCTCACCGACGTCGGCAGCGAGGCGGAAGGTCAGCTCGAAACCATAGCCGCTGGCGGTGGCATCACTGCTCTCCTTGGCGTACAGCTCGGAGAAGCCGTAGGTGATGTAATGCCAATGCGGTACCGGCGCATCCGCCCAGTACACACTGATGCCATCCAGGGGATCCTGACCGCCCAGCGTGTAGGGCAATGCAGTGCCGTAATGGCGCGGTTCCTGGCCGGCATGCAACGGCGCAAGCGCGGCGTTGATCGCGTCCCAGCCGGGGGTATCGGTGTCGTCGTGGTCGTCCTGCACGCGGGACTCCTTGTGAGAAGTAAACCGATCACTTTACGCGGTGGCTGAGGCCTGTACGACCTCGCTGCTGCCACTCGCCAGTGCCGCCTGGGTTTCCTGCCACCAGCGCTGCGCAAGCGCCGGGCTGCGCGCCTTGCCGACGGCCGCCAGCAGCTCCGGGCACAGGCGCTCCAGTGCCAGCGCATCGGTGCAGCGTTCGATCTTCAACTGCATGAAATAGCCCTTCAGGCCCAGATGCCGACGCACGGCCTCACTCATCGCGTCGTACAGCTGCTGGTACAGCGCCGGGTCCTGTTCACGGCCGGTGCTGATGCTGCGCGTCGGTGCGGTTTCGGCACTTCCGCCGATCACTTCAATCAGGCCCTGCGCGGCCAACTGCTCCAGTGCATCCGGCGGTGCCCGCAGGCCTTCGAACAGGCCGCGCAGTTCGGTGTCGTCGCGATGGCCGTCGACCATCAGCAGGATCGAACGCAGTGCCGCCGGCAGGCGCCGACCACGGTCTTCGATTTCCTGACGGCCAGCCGCCGTCTTGGCGTGCAGCAATGCCATTGCTTCCCCCTCCCTCGATGCGCAATGCCTGCGCGCCCTTGAGGGCACGCTCCCCTGTGTGCCATCCCCGGACGGCACGCGCCTTCCCCGGCGCGCACCGCGTGTTGCAGGTCGATGACAGGCCGAGCTTAGCGCAAGTGCTGCGGGTAGTGCCGGCCGCTGGCCGGCAACCTCAGGATTGATGGGGG
>NZ_JBDJKU010000085.1:0-14687 GCF_039673015.1 Stenotrophomonas sp. TWI1409 | reverse complement strand
GTGGGGGGTGCGGCCCCTCTCCCCCCCCCGCCCCCCCCCCCCCCCCTCTCCCGCCAACGCCCCCCCCCCCCCCCCCCCCCCCCCCCCCCCCCACCACCCAACAGGAAACCCGCCGTTGCTGTTGCTGTTGCTGTTGCTCCAGCTTCCAGCAGGTGCAGGGCTGCAAGCCCTGCCGAACACCATCCTTACCTCAAACGCAGCAGCAGGCTGCCACCCGCGCACACCACCGCCAGCCAGGCCACGCCGTTCCAACCCCACTGCGCCAGCGCCAGGCTGCCCAGCGCACCACCGGCGGCCATGCCGATGAACATGCCCGTGAACAGCAACGCATTGAGCCGGCTGCGTGCCGGCGGCACCAGTCCGTAGACCAACGTCTGGTGCGCCACCAGCGCCGACTGGAAGCCGAAGTCGAACAGCAGCGCGCTCACCACCAGCAGCGGTAGCAGCGCAGCGGCCGGCAGCCACGACTCGGTCAACAGCAGGCCAAAGCCCAGCAGCGCCACCGCGATCGCCAGCCGCGCCACGGCGTGGCAACCCAAGCGATCGGCGAATCGACCCGCAAACGGCGCGGCCAATGCGCCGGCCGCACCGGCAATGCCGAATGCACCCGCTGCGGCACTACCCAGCCCCAACCGTGCATGCAGCATCAGCGCGAGGGTTGACCAGAACGCGCTGAAGCCCACCGCCAGCAGCGACTGGCTGGCCACCGCACGGCGCAGCTGTGGCTGCTCGCGCCACAACGCCAGCAGTGAACCCAACAACGCCGGATAGCGCAGTGTGCTGGTCGGTGCGAAGCGCGGCAGCGCACGCGCCATCACCGCTCCCATCGCCGCCACTGATACCGCGGCCAGCACGAACTGCGTGCGCCAACCCCACGCTTCGGCCACTACGCCACTGACCACCCGTGACAACAGGATGCCGAGCAGCAGGCCGGTCATCACCCGGCCGACGATCTGGCCGCGCTGCACATCCGGCGCCAGCACCGCTGCAGCCGGCACGATGTCCTGCGCCAGCGTGGCCATCAGCCCGACCAGCAGGCTGGCCATCAGCAGGCCCGGCAGGTGGCCAGCCATCGCAGCAGCGCCCAACGCCAACGCCAGCAACGCGGACTTCCACAGGATCAGGTTGCGGCGGTCGAACCGGTCGCCCAACGGCGCCAGCAGCAGAATGCCAAGCGCATATCCCAGCTGGGTCAAGGTCGGTACCAGGCCGGCAGCGCGCTCGCCGGCGCCGAGATCCTGGGCGATCAGGCCCAGCATCGGCTGGCTGTAGTAAAGCGAGGCAACCGAGAAGCCGGCGCCGGCTGCCATCGCCATCACCAGCGGGGTGGAGGGTGCGGTCGCGGGTGCCGCAGCGACGGACAGCGAGGGGGTAGACATGGGGAGTCCGGTGGGGGAAGTGGGCCTATCCTGCCGGTATTCGCGAGACGTCTGTAGTAGCCTTTCGCACATACACTTCATACGTAAAGCGCATGAATGACCTCGCCACCGGCGCCGATCGTCTGGATCTTCTGCGCACCTTCCTGCGCATCGTCGATGCCGGCAGCCTGTCTGCTGCGGCCTTGCAGCTGGGCACCACCCAGCCGACGGTCAGCCGACGCCTGCAGGCACTGGAGCGGCAGCTCGGCCTGCGCCTGCTGCAGCGCTCCACCCACGGCCTGCAGCTGACCGAGGATGGCCTACGCTGCCAGCGTCATGCGCAACGTGTGATCGACGAGTGGGAGTCGCTGCAGGCCGAGCTGCACGGCGAACCGGAAACGCTGCGTGGACGCCTGCGGGTGATGGTGCCGCACGCCTTCGGCCAGGCGCAGCTGCTGCCGACCATGCTCGCGTTCCTCGCCCAGCACCCGCAGCTGAGCCTGGAGTGGATCCTCGAGGATCGGCGCCCGGACTTCATCGCAGAAGGCATCGACTGCGCGGTGCGGGTGGGCCCCGTCGACGAACCGCGCATGGTCGCACTACCGCTCGCCGAAGTACCGCGCATCGTCGTGGCGGCACCCTCGCTGGTGGACGCCACAACAGTCAGTACGCCGGAACAGGCGCAGGCACTGCCTTGGATCTCGCTGGTCACCTATTACCGCGAACGCCTGCTGCTGCATGACGCACAGGGGCGCGCGCATACCCTTTCGATCAGCCCGCGCCTGCTCAGCGACAACCTGTTCGTGGTGCAGCAGGCCGCATGTGCGGGGCTGGGCGCAGCGGTGGTCTCGGCCTGGCTGGTGGCCGACGATCTCGCACAAGGGCGGCTGGTGCAGCTGCTGCCGGACTGGCAGGCGCCGGCACTGCCGGTACACGTGGTGTTTCCCGCCGCGCGCCAGCAGCCGCCGCGGCTGCGCGCCTTCATCGATGCGATGAAGGCCGCGCTGCCGCAATTGCATGGAATGCGGCCGGCGCCGCGTTAGGTCATCGGCGGCATCATCCACGCATGGCGTGGATCTACTGATGGTACGGGTAGATCCACGCCATGCGTGGATTCTGCCCCGCCCCGCAATCAGTTGGCCTTGGCCGCCTCGGCATTCCACGCTGCGACCCTGGCCTTGGTGTCGGCCAGCATCTTGTCCAGCGCGGCGCGGTCATACATGTTGCCGCGCAGGATCACGCTGTCGATCTTTTCGGTGGCAGCAATGTCCTGCAGTGGGTTGGCGGTCAGCAGTACCAGATCGGCGGCCTTGCCCTGTGCGACACCACCGTAGCGGTCCATCTGGCCGAACCAGGCCGGGCCGGAACGGGTTGCGGCCGACAGCGCCTGCGGTGCGCTCAGGCCTTCCTTCACGAACAGCTGCAATTCCTGGTGCAGGGCGATGCCTGGGAAGTTGAACGAGTTGAGGAAGCCCGCATCGGTGCCCGCAATGATCGCCACACCGGCTTCCTGCAGCATCGGCAGCACCGCGGCCACCTGGTGGTACTGCGCGTGGCGCGCTTCGATCTGTGCCGGCGTGGCCTTCGCCGCGCGGTCCACGCGCCACTGGTAGGTCGCGCGCAGGCCCGGGCCGATGTAGGCCAGGTACGGATCGTTGGCGTGGTCATCCTGGTCAAGGAAATCGAGGATGCGGCCACCGTTGAGGGTCGGGGTCACGAACACGCCGCGCTTGGCGAAATCGCGGTAGGCGTGCATCGCCGTATCACGATCGAAGCTGGCGTCGAGGCGGCGGTTGGCTTCGGCGCGGTCGATGCGACCGGCACCGAAGTCGGCGGCGATCTGCGCTTCGTCCTTGCTGCCGGCCTTGAATGCATAATCCAGATGCTCGATCGAGGCCAGGCCCGCATCGACCGCCTGCTCCACGGTCAGTGCCATCGGAATATGCCCCGAGGCCTTGAAGCCGGCCTTGCGCGCAGCACTGGCCGAGTACAGGAACAGCTCCGGCTTCAGCGTGCTGTCGGTGATCTTCACGAAATCAACCTTGTCGTGCTGCAGGCGGGCGATCGCCTTGTCGGCGTCGGCCTCGCTTCCCACTTCGATCGTACCCTTCCAGACCGGCTTGATGCCTTCGATCTTCGCGCCCGAACTGAGCAGGCGCGGACCAAACAGCGTGCCCTTGGCGATCTCGCCGCGCCACTGCAGCACCTGCTCGGGCAGGTCACCGGAACAGTCGCGCACGGTGGTGATGCCGTGCGCGATATATAGCGGCAGCAGCGCCTTGTTCTCTTCGATCAGCGCCGGGCCACCACCGAAGTGCACGTGCATGTCCCACAGCCCCGGAATCAGGTACTTGCCCTTGGCATCGATCTGGCGGGCCGCGCTCCACTGGCTGCGCAGCTGCGCGTCCGGGCCGACGGCGACGATGTCCTCGCCACGGATCACCACGCTCTGCCCGGCCAAGGTGCTGGCGTGCTCGACATCGACCACGGTGGCATTGCGGATCAACAGGTCAGCGCGCTCGGCGGCCGAGGCCGACAGCGGGGCCACTGCAAGGAGGATGGCAAGGGACAACGGACGGGAACGGAACATGGACAGCATCCTGATGGGCACGCCCAGCGTGCGGGTGGAAGGGGTTTGCATTCAGCGCACCGCGCCGTGCTGGCGCAGCAGGGTCTCAATTCCGGTATAGCCGCGCTGGCGCGCGTGCGCCAGCGGCGTCACGCCGTCGCCGTCGGCAAGCTCCGGGTCGGCACCGGCCTCCAGCAGCAGCTGCACGATCTGCACGTGGCGCGCACCGCCATCGCCGAGCAGGATCGCTTCCAGCAGCGCGGTCCAGTGCAGCCGGTTGACATGGTCCACCGCCACACCGGCCCGCAGCAGCGTGCGCACAGTGGCGACGTGACCGCGCTCGGCGGCCGGAATCAGCGCGGTGCCGCCATAGCGGTTGGTGCTGCGCAGATCGGCGCCATGCGCCAGGGTCATCGCCAGGATCTCGTCCAGGCCGCGCGCACCGGCGTACAGGTAGGCGCTGTCCTGCAACGCGTCCTTGGCGTTGACGTCTGCCCCGGCCTCGATCAGCTCACGCGCGGCATCCACGTTGTTGCCATGCGTGGCCAGCAGCAGCGCGGTGCGGCCCTGGCCATCGCGCGCCTCCAGCGTGGCGCCATCCTCGATCGCCTGTCGCAGCGCATCGGCATCGCCACGGCTGGCAGCATCGCGCAGGCGGCCATCGACGTCGGCTTTGGACGTTGCGGTGCAGGCCGGGGAGACCATGGCCAGCAGGAACAACAGCAGCACGCGCGCGAACGGCGCAGGCCAGCCAGGGGAACGATGGACGCGCATGACGGTGTCTCCTCATGACCGTCGCCACGGAGCGCCGTGCGACGGTAGCAACAGCCGGG
Source organism: Stenotrophomonas sp. TWI1409 (assembly GCF_039673015.1). Taxonomy (NCBI): domain Bacteria; kingdom Pseudomonadati; phylum Pseudomonadota; class Gammaproteobacteria; order Lysobacterales; family Lysobacteraceae; genus Stenotrophomonas; species Stenotrophomonas sp. TWI1409. Next base: position 9,927 of record NZ_JBDJKU010000085.1, on the reverse strand, counting down.
CATTGCCGGCCCCTGCCCTGCATGGTAGAAGTCGGCATTGGTATCCAGAAGTGAAATGTTCAAATGCAAGACAGTGCCAAATCGAATAGAACCCTGTTCGAACTGGACCTGCTGCGGGCGCTGGTGATGGTGGCCGACTGCGGCAGCTTCACCACTGCGGCCACGCGCCTGCATTCGACCCAGTCCACGGTCAGTCAGAAGGTGCGCCGGCTGGAGGAACTGGCCGGGCATCGCCTGCTCGAACGCGGCCACCGCGACGTACACCCCACCGATGCCGGCCACACCCTGCTCGGCTACGCGCGGCGCATGCTCGACCTGAACGAGGAAATGGCACAGGCGCTGGCCGGCGCCACCGTGGAAACCGCGGTGCGCATCGGTGTGCCCGAGGACTTCGTCAACGCGCAGACCACACGCATGCTGGCCGCTTTCAGCCGTCGCCACTCGCAGGTGAAGCTGGAGATCAGCAGCGGCCTCAGCCGTGACCTCGCGCAGGGCTTCGACCACGGCGAGCTGGACCTGGTGCTGGTCAAGCAACGCCGCAACAGCCGCCAGGCGGTGCATTGCCGGCGCGAGCCGATGCACTGGATCGACAGCCTGCGCAGCAGCTGCCTGCAGCTGGACCCGCTGCCGCTGGTCACCTTCCCGCCACGCGGGCTGTACCGCGACGAGATGATCCACGCCGTGGAGGCGCTGGGCCTGCGCTGGCGCATCGCCTTCACCAGTTCGTCGCTGAGTGGCATCCAGGGTGCGGTGGCCGATGGCATCGGCATCAGCCTGCTGCCGCGCCGCGCGGTCACCCGCGAACACCGCATCATCGATGGCGAGCGCGAGCTGCCGGTGATCGACAACTACGAGATCGGCCTGCTGCATCGCTCCGATGCCGATGATGCCGTGCGAGCGCTGGCCAGCGAACTGTGGCGGCAGGTGCAACGCGAACCGGATTGAGCACGGTAGATCCACGCCATGCGTGGATGCCTTTCGCGCATCAAGCATCGAAACTTGGCCAATCCGGCCGCACGGCGGGCAACATCGCCTCGTAGAGTGCCCGTTGTTTCCGTGTCCCACGGCGCTCTGCCATGTCCGATGAAATCCCCACCCGCTTCGATCCCCTGCCCGCTGCACTGCAGACGCATCTGCAGCACCAGCGCTCGCTGATCGCTGCGCGCGTGGCCGCCGGCTTTCCGACGTTGCCGGTGCAATGGCCGCTGGCGGCCACCACGCTGCAGCGCGTGGTCGATGCCGAGCTGATCGACCGTGATGACGGCGATGGCTGGGAAGCGCTGGGCGTGGCGTTCGGTGACACCCTGGCCCAACGCGTGCCGGGCCTGGCCTGGATGCAGGTCACCGATGCCTGGGGCATCGACGCGGTGCTGCGCTATGCCGACAGCAGCCTGCAGATCGGCGCCAGCACGCTGCTGCTCAAGCGCGTCGAGCAGGGCGAGATCATCGACATCGCCCATCTGCTGGCGTGGCTTGAGGAATTCATCGCCACCCGCGCCGACGATTACGCCTGATTGGTAGATCCACGCCATGCGTGGATGATTGAGACCACGCGATGGTGCCATCCACGCCATGACGTGGATCTACAGCCAGCGGCCGTCGACCACCACGCGGCGCTCCACCGGCACTCCGGCCACGGCGGCCGGGCCGTGGTCGGCACGCACCGCCACGAATGTGGCCGGATGCCCTTCCACAAGACCGTACTGTGGCAGCCCGATCACCTGCGCGGCATGGGTGGTCACCATGTCCAGCGCCAGCATCAGGTCGGCATCGGTATGGAAGCCGGAGCGGTAGCCCAGCAGCATCGCGCGTTGCAACAGGTCGCCGTTGCCATACGGCCACCAGCAGTCGCGGATGTTGTCGTTCCCGGCGAACACGCGCACACCAGCGTCATGCAACGCGCGCAGCGGCGGGAACGGATGATCGCCCGGCGCGTTGCTCATGATCGCTACGCTGGCCGTGGCCAGCGCCTCGCCCACCTGCAGCGCGCGCGCCAGCGGCACTTCGCCCAGCGAATAGGCATGGCTGACCGCCACCCGCCCCTGCAGGCCAGCGGCCCGGGTGCGCGCGGCGATGCGCAGCAGCTGGGCCAGGCCGGTTTCGCCGGGCTCATGCAGGTGAATGTCCAGCTGCACGCCATAGCGCTCAGCCAGGCCGAACAGCAGCGCCAGCTGGCCTTCGGCATCACCGTCGAGCGTGGTCGGGTCGATGCCGCCGAGCACCTCCACGCCCGCAGCAAGGGCCTGCTCCAGTACGGCGGCGGTGCCGGGACAGGACATCACCCCGGCCTGTGGGAACGCCACCAGCTGGATGCGCATGATGTCGGCACAGCGCAATGCGGCCTCGCGTACCGCCTCCAGGTGGCGCAGGCCGGTGCTGCCATCGATATCGACATGGCAGCGCATTGCCACTGTGCCGAAGCCGCTGCATTGGCGGATCAGCGCCTCGGCGCGATCGACCATCGGCGCCGCAGCCGCCACTGCCGCCTTTTCCACCGCCAACCGCTCACGCAGGCTGTTCACCGGCTGGTGCGGGTGCCAACGGTCGCCGACGAAACTCTTGTCCAGGTGGATATGGCCGTCGACCAGCCCGGGCAGCACCGCAAAGCCCTGCAGGTCGATGCATTCCGCCGCGTCGGCCGGCGCGGCCTCGCCATTGAGCCCGCTGATGCGGCCATCACGGATATGGAAATGCAGTGGCGCACCGTCGCGGTCGACACCGCCATGGACGAACTGGAGGGTCATCGGGAACTCCCGGAATGCCAAGAATGGTGCCATCGTGCGCCTCGCCGCAGCCATCGGCCAACGAAATATCTGGATGGCACGCATTCATCAGAACGATGACTGCCCTGCGACAACCGGTCGCAGCCACGCCGTGAACACCCCTGAACGGGTAACATGGGCGCCTGTTTCCGCTGTGATGCCGCATGGGCCCGTCCGACCGCCACGATCGTCTCCGCCGCTGGCAGGCCGCGTCCCTGCTTGCCGCCGCTCCGATCGCCAGCCTGTCCGCCACTGATGCTGCGGCCGCCGCGCCGCTGCAGTCGCCGCCGGGCCAGCAGCGCATCGCCCCGGCAGCGCTGGTCGAGCGCCTGCACCAGCGCGTGCTGTCCGGGCAGAGCGCCACCGCCACGCTGGAACACTGGTGTGCCGAACATGGCCTGGCCGAACAGGCGCGGGTGCGCGCCGTGCGCATACACGGCCAGGACAAGCCGGCCCCCGCCGACGTGCTGCAGGCGCTGGGCGTGAAGCCGGGTACCGACCTGCGCTATCGCCGCGTGCAGCTGGTCTGCGGCAGCCGCGTGCTGTCCGAGGCCGACAACTGGTACCTGCCTGGTCACCTCAGCCCGGCCATGAACCAGGTGCTGGACAGCACCGACGAACCGTTCGGTCGCGTGGTCGGCCCGCTCGGCTTCCAGCGCCAGACCCTGGCTGACCAGACGTTCTGGCCGCCGCGGGGCGAAGGCGATCACGGCGTGATCCTGGAAGTGCGTGCCCTGCTGCGCGACCGCCAGCAGCAGCCTTTCAGCTACGTCATCGAGTCGTACCTGCAGCAGGCGCTTCCGTAACGCGCCGCGGCGCCGGGCATCCGACGGCTACGGGCCCGTGATGGCGTTGGCTGCAGGATCCACCGAGAACACGAAGCGCCCACCACGCTGGTCCCTGCCCCATGTCATCGGCGCCGTGGTCAGACTGTAGACCGGGGCCGCCTTGTCCGTGCCGATCGCCTCGGACCAGGCACTGAAATCCTCATCGGTACGGCTTCGGATCTCGCCAACACACAGGCTGTAGCCACAGGCGAAAGACACCAGCGTGCCGTCGCTGCCGATGAGCCGGGTCGTGGCCGTCCTGTAGAGCCGGGCCAGGTCCTGCACTTCCGGGTGGCCAGCCGCATCGCGCTCGAACTGGCTGATCGCCTGCGCGAAAGCCTTGTCGGAACCCAGCAGCGCCTCACTCTTCTGCACGGACACCGCACCCTCGCTCAGCAGCATGCGCTCGCCCTCGAGGAAGTGCCCCTCCGGTTGCGCGAGCCCAGCGGCAGCCGTCGTGGCACTCGATGCCGTTGCCGCGCGCGATGGCCCAGCGTGCTCCGCTGGCTGCGCGTGAGACTGCGCAGGCGCGGCATTGGCCACCTCCGCGGCATCCTCCACGCTGGCCGCCTGCCTGCCACTGCAACCTGCAATGGCCACCACTGCAATCACACTCCACACCCTGACATCCATGCGCATCCTCCTCCGGGTAGCGCCACAGCATGCCACGCGCGCAGCGGCAACACGGGTGCACTGCACAAAGAAAAGCCCAGCAATGCTGGGCCTTTCGTTCGCCTGCGGAATCAGCGGAACCGGTAGTCCAGTTGCACCCAGTACTGGCGGCCATATGGGTCGTAGTTGCCAACCGGATAGAACGGCCAGCCGCCTCCGTTCTTGTCCGCCGGCGGGCGGCTGTCACGCAGGTTGTTGACGATCACACCCACCGACAGGTTCTCGCCGAACTGGCGGAACACGCTGGCGTTGTACGTCATGTACGGCGCGATGCGGCCACTGCCATCGGTCTTCGGCAGCGAGCCGAAGCGGTTGCCGTACAGCGTGGTGGTCCAGTCACCCTGGTTCCAGGTGATGCTGCCGTTGGCCTTGCTGCGCCACTGGTAGTCATCCAGCGAATTGCGGATGTCACGCTCCGGATCATCGGAGAACTGTCGGTATTTGTGCTCCAGCACCACGGTGTAGGCCAGGCGCGTGGTGAAGCGGCCATAGCGGCCGGCATCGAAACGCCAGTTGCCCTTCAGGTCCAGGCCGCGAACCGATTCGGAGGCCGCATTGATCGGATTGATCAGCACACGGGTCACCTGGTCCGGCTGCACCGTGGCATTGGACGGATTGCGGATCACCCGCGACAGCGCGTCCTGGCACAGCGGCGAACCGATATCGCGCGCTTCGCCGCCCAGCGTCCGGCCCAGGCGGCAATCGGCCTCATCACGCAGGATGCGGCTGGTATCGAGGCTGGTCACTTCGTTGTCGATGCGGATGTCGTAGTAGTCAGCGCTGAAATCCAGGCCGGACAGCGGCGACCAGACCACGCCGAAACCATACGACTTGGCCGATTCCGGCTGCAGCTGCGCATTGGCGCGGTTGCTGTAATCAATCGACAGGCCGTTGTAATCGCAGTTGTCGTACGACTGGCCCGCCGTGCGGCAGCGCCAGTAATCGGTCATGCCCGGGTTGTAGCCGCGGGTTTCGGTGGCAAACACGTAGTTCATGTCCGGCGCACGGAAGCTGGTCGCCGCCGTACCACGGATCAGCAGGCTCTCGATCGGACGGAACTCGACGCCGAAACTCCAGGTGGCCTTGCCGATGTGCTCGCCACCGGCACGGTACTGGTCATAACGACCGGCCAGGGTGGTGGTCAGCGACTGCAGCAGCGGCAATTGCAGCTCCACACCTGCAGCGTAGCGGTCACGCTCGCCACCGGCGCCGACGCCTGCACTGGTGTTCCAGAACTCGCCGCTGCCCAGGCGCGGGTCCGGTCGGTTGCGATAGCCCTGGCTGCCGGCCTCGACCACCGCTGCCAGCGCCGCATCGCCCCCAGGCAGCGCGAACAGGCGGCCGTTGACGCTGGCGCTGAAGGTCTGCAGCCATGCCGCGTTACGGCTTTCCTGGTAGTCGGACAGCCCCTCGTATTCGTTCGGGGTCAACGGCTGGAACAGGCGCGACGGGTCCGGCGCATAGACCTCAACGCCGTTGCGCACACCCAGCTTCGGGCCGAGCAGGTATTCGTTGATGCCGGCCAGCAGCACCGGGCGGCGGGTGCGGTTCTCGTATCGCGAGCGGCTGTAGACCGCCTCATAGTCCCAGCCGCTGTCGCCGATCTGGCCACGTGCACCGACGTTGAACGACCACGAGTTTTCCAGGAAGCGGTTGGCATTGCGCGGCAGCCCGCCGATTTCCTCCGGCGCGAAGCGCCGGTACCAGCTTTCCAGGTTGCCGGTGGTCTGGTTGTAGAAGTAGTTGCGGGCCGAGGTCCAGGTCGGCGCACGCGTGTTGTTGTAGATCCGCGCGCTGCCCACGGCGACATCGGCAAACAGGTCAGTGGTCTCGTTGACGTGGAAGGTCAGCAGGCCATAGCCATTGAGGTTGCGCTTCTGGGTCTGCACGGTCCAGTAGCTGGCGGCGGCCTCGTTGCTGCCGCAGTACCAGCCCTGGCGAGGGTTGAAGGCGCGGAACACGCTGCCGCCATAGATGTCAGACGCCCCGTCGCAGCCAGTGACGCCCGGATCGATGTTGCGGCCGGTGGCGGCATTGCGGCGATAGGCGATCGCGGTCGCCTGCGGTGCCTTGCCGGCCGGATCATCGTCCAGCGAATCCATGAAATCGCGCTGGCGCGCGTGGATCGCCTTGCGCACATCGAACTCGAAGCCGAACAGCGCATCCCAACGCTCGCCGGAACTACCACCGACCACCTGCGCGCGCTGGTTGTCGCCGCCACCCTGCTGGGTGCCACCGGCGCGCACGTTCACATCCACGCCCTCAAAGCGGTCCTTGAGGATGATGTTGACCACGCCGGCGATCGCATCGGAGCCGTATACCGCCGATGCGCCAGCGGCCAGCACCTCGATGCGCTCGATCAGCGCACTGGGAATGTTGGCCAGGTTGACCACGTTCACCGAGCCCTCGTAGGCCAGCGGGTAGTCGGCCTGGCGGCGGCCGTTGACCAGCACCAGCGTGCGGTTCGGGCCCAGCCCGCGCAGGTTGATGGTGTTGGCGGCCGGGGTGAAGGTGTTGCCGAAGTCCTCGCCCTGTACGTTGCCGGTGTTCTCGGTCAGCGCGCTCAGTGCGTCGAAGGCATTGCGGTAGCCCTGCGCATCGATCTGCTCGCGGCTGATCACCGTCACCGGCGACGGGCCCTCGACACTGGCGCGTGGAATGCGCGAGCCGGTGACCTTCACTTCCTGCAATGTGGTGGGTGCGCTTTCCTGCGCGAAGGCCGGCATCGAGACCAGCATCAGGGACGACAGTGCGAGCACCAGCGGACGCGGGCGCAGCGCCTTGTGGGAGGCGGACATGGGCTTCCTGGGGAGTTGGGCGGGTGGTGGTACGGGGGCAGCGGCCTGTACGGCGCATAACGATCCCGTAACGAAAGTGTCCTGAATGGGGGGTTTCAACGGAAATGACCAGGCCTGATGGCCTTATGCCTGAACCGAATCAGACCCGCAGTGCCATCCACCACACTTTTGCAATGTTTTGAATGGTGCAGGGCTGCAGGCACGGCCATCGTGCCCGGGATGATGACCCCGTACCCCACTTCCCTCCTTCCCCCATTGCGCCCGGTGCTGCGCCGTCACCTGCTGCAGCTGCAGGCCGCACCGGTCACCCTGCGCCCTTTCCAGCGTGCCGACCTGCCGCGCTGGCGCCTGTTCGATGACCGCCGCCGGCGCGGCCGCCGCGATCCGTCCGTCATCGATGAGGAAGCGCGCTTCCTCGCCCACATGCATCGCTCACGCCTGGAACAGGACAACGACCAGCTGCTGCTGGGGGTGTTCGATGACGAGCACGGCAACGTACTGGACCAGCTGCACGTACGGCTGCAATCACTACACGCGCGCAGCGCCGAACTGCTGTCGCTGCAGCATTGGCACCCGCATGCCGACGCGGCGCTGCAGGCGCTGTGTCCGTTCTTGTTCGAGGACGTCGGCCTGCATCGCCTGTTCGTGATGCTGCCACCGGACTGCAGTGATCCGTTCGCCACCGCGCTGCGGGCCTTCGGCTTCGAGCAGGAAGGCCTGCTGCGCGACCATCATCTGGATCTGGATGGCTGGCAGGATCGCCAGCTGCTGGCGCTGACCGCCCCCATGTGGCGGAGCAAGCACAGCGTGCTGGACTAGCGCACCCGCTCCAGCGCGTTGCCGGCACCGGTCAGCACCGAGCAGGCGTGGTCCTGCAGCTCTTCGGCGCTGGCCTCGTTGCCGGTGCCCGCGTCCACACGGGTGGCCAGCAGGATGAAGCCCGGGACGCCCTGCACGGCGTCCCGGCCCGCCACAACCAGGCTCCACTGGCCGACGTCGTCCACGCCTGCGAGGTCGTAGGCCAGCAGATTGAGCGGATTGGCGGTCAGTTCTGCGCCCGGCAGCAGGCGTGCCTGGTACTGATGGCCGCGCAGCAGCACCGGCAGCGGTGTCCACTGGCTGCCCAGAGCGGCAGCATGCGTGTCCAGCGCCTGCAGCATGTCGGCACGCAGGCAATCCACGTGAATATGCAGCTGATGTTGCGAGCGGCCATGCGGTGAATTCAGCGCCAGGCTGGCAACGTTGCGCGGCAGCGGTTGGCCCAGCGCCCGTTCGGTGTGGGTGCGGGCCAGCCAGGCCGCGCCGAAGTAGTTGGGTGCACCACGCTGGTACAGGCTGCGGCTCTCGATGCCGCTGACCTTGTCCAGCGGCATCAGCAGGAACTGGTAGTCGCCGTGCGCGTCCTTGACCAGCACATCGCGGCGGTCTGCTGCCGTCTCCACCCGCAGGCAATCGCCACGCGGGCCTTCGGCGCCCTGGCAGTCACGTTCAATCAATCGCCACAATGCATCGGAATGGGCCGGCGGCGGAGGCGCGCTGGCACAGGCAGACAACAGCAGCAGGGACGACAGCAGGAAGGGGCGCAAGGACACGGCACGACTCACGGAGCAGGCACGGCAGACAGCGCCGCGCTGCATTCTAGCCAGTGCAACGCTGCAATCAGTAGGTGCCGAACGGCACTTCAACCACGATCGGGGCGGCACCCTCGCCGGCCTGCAGGCTGTAGCGGTCCAGCGCGCCATCGTCATCGGCGTGCGGCTGGCGCTGGAAATGCAGCGGGTAGCGGCTGTCCCCCAGGCGCACGGCACTGCCGTCGGCCTCCAGCGCGGCACCTTCCGGAATCAGCAGACCGCCCAGGTCGCTGTAGGCGCCAGGTACATCGGCGAAGCTGTAGTCGGCCAGCTCGTCCACCCGCTGCATCGCATAGACGTGCGGCACATAGGGTCGTGCAGGGCTACGGCGATTGCTCAGGTCCGTCACCCAGGCCTGCGGCAGGTGGTACTCCCCGCGCAGCGCAGCGACGCCCAGCGAGGGGCTGGCCACCTGCAGGCAGCACACCGCCCGCTTGCCCTCGCGGTCGAGGATGGCGAAACGGTCGCCGCGGGTGGCCGCCTGCGGCAGCATGGCGAAGGCCAGGTTACGCTGCGCCGGCGCGTAGCCGGATTCGGTCTGCAGGTTGCGCCAGGCGCCGAATACCGGGGATTGGACCTGCTCGGGTTCCGGATCGGCAGCGGAGGCGGCAAACGCCACGCCCAGCAACGACAACATCAGGGCCGTCATTGTCTTGTCCTTGCCGCGGAAACTGCCTGCCGTCATACCGTATCCAACACCTGCGCCGGAAAGGCCCGGCCTGCCCGCTGGCGTACTGCCAGCTATTCCTCTCACTATGCAATGACCACGCTGTGCCGGCAATGACCGGGGCGCTGACGCCTTTCGCACGCTCGGTGCTATCGTTCCCGCCATCGTCCCCTGCGCAGGAGCGCTCACATGTCTGCATTCCGTCTGTCCCTGTTGCTGCCGGCCTCCGCCCTGCTGCTGTCGGCCTGCGTCAGCACCCCTGGCCCGGAAGTCAAAGGCAGTGGCCGCTGCGACGCCAGCCAGCTGGGCTGGGCGATCGGCCAGCCGGCCAACGAGCCCAACATCCGTCGCCTGTCCCGCGAGAGCGGTGCCGGCCTGGTCAACCCGATCGGCCCCAGCACCATCACCACCAAGGACATCCGCCCGGACCGCCTGCGCGTGTTCGTGGACAAGGACAACATCATCACGTCCACCCGCTGCGAGTAAGCGCGGCAGCGGGCTTTTGTAGAGTCGGGGGGTGCGCACCAGGGTGTTTGGGGTGGGGGGCGGCGAAAGCAAAGCGGCAAAGGG
>NZ_JBDJKU010000084.1:0-14916 GCF_039673015.1 Stenotrophomonas sp. TWI1409 | reverse complement strand
ACGTCCGTGTAGGCTTGGCAGCCGCATCCATGCGGCTGACACCCCGCAATCCGACACCGCCCCGCCCTCGACAGGTTCACGCGGCTGTTGGTAGGTGTCGACCTTGGTCGACACATCTGTCAGATATCGACTGAATTCATCCGTGTCGACCAAGGTCGACACCTACCAGAGCGGACGCTGTTCCGGCAGATCGCAGAAAACTGTCGAAGGCGGGGGGTGTCCGGTTGCGGGGGCGTGAGCGCCATGGATGGATTTAAGGCGTCCCCCGCAACCGGACCCACCCCGCCAACCCACAGATAGCCAGCTTCTGCTCTGGCTCTGGCCTTGGCTTCAAGGCCTCTGCGGGTGCAGGGCGCAGCCCTGCCGAACACCCCCAACCCTTACTGCAGCAGCGAGCGCAGCATCCAGGCGTACTTCTCGTGGGTCTGCAGGCGCTGGGTCATCAGATCCTCGGTCGGGGCGTCGTCACCCTTGGCCGCCACGTCCAGCACTTCACGTGCCGTACGGCAGACCGCTTCGTTGGCGACCACCAACTGGCGTACCATTTCACGCCAGTCCGCACTGTCGGTCAGGCCCGGTTCCTCGGCGATCGAGGTCAGCGCAGCGAATTCCCGGTAGGAGCCCGGGGCATTGAAGCCCAGCGCGCGGATGCGCTCGGCCACGTCGTCCAGTGCCGCCCACTGCTCGGTGTACTGCGTCTCGAACATGGTGTGCAGCGAGTTGAACATCGACCCGGTCACGTTCCAGTGGAAGTTGTGCGTTTTCAGGTAGAGCGTGAACGCATCGGCCTGGAAGCGCGACAGACCGTCGGCGATCTTCTTGCGGTCGCCCTGGGTGATCCCGATATCGATGTTCGGCGCCGACGGTGCCGCCGCTGCAAGCTTCTGCTTGCCGGTCTTGGCCTTGGTCGTGCTCTTGGTCTTCGCCATGGGGTTCCTCCTTGTGGAATCGTTGGCCTTCACAATAAACCGGTCGTGATGACTGGTCGCTTTCAAAGTTTTGAACGAACCGATTGATGAACTCTATCGATAAAAATCCATCGCCCCGCCTGCGCCAACAGCGCGCCGCCATCGACGGCGCCATGAGCCGCGACCGGGGCCGTTTGCTGGGGATGCTCTCGCGATGCCAGGCCAAGCCACAGGATGCGGCATTGGCCGCCACTTTCGAGCAGGCCTTGCAGGCGTCGGTGCAGCGCCGGATGACACGGGCGCAGCAGCAGCCGTCCATTACTCTGGACCCGCAGCTGCCGATTGCGCGTGAAGCCGACGCCATCATCGGGCTGATCCGCGACCACCAGGTCGTGGTGATCGCTGGTGAAACCGGCTCGGGCAAGACCACCCAGCTGCCGAAACTGTGCCTGGCCGCAGGCCGTGGCCAGGCCGGCATGATCGGCTGCACCCAGCCGCGACGGATTGCCGCACGTGCGGTGGCCAGCCGCGTGGCGCAGGAACTGCAGAGCGAACTGGGCCAGCTGGTCGGCTACCAGGTGCGCTTCAACGACAAGGTCAGCGAAGACAGCCGAATCAAGTTCATGACCGACGGCATCCTGCTGGCGGAAATCGCCAGTGACCGCTGGTTGTCGAACTACGACACGATCATCGTCGACGAGGCGCACGAACGCAGCCTCAACATCGACTTCCTGCTGGGCTACCTGAAGCAGCTGCTGCGTAAGCGCCCGGACCTGAAGCTGATCGTCACTTCGGCCACCATCGACACCGAACGCTTCGCCCAGCATTTCGACAATGCGCCGGTGATCAGCGTTGAAGGCCGCACCTACCCGGTGGAAGTGCGCTACCGCGCGCTGGAAGGCGAGGGCGAGCAGGAGGGCGAGCGCACCGTCAACGACGCCATCGTGTCGGCCATCGACGAAATCACCCGTCTGGATTCGCGCGGCGACGTGCTGATCTTCCTGCCGGGCGAGCGCGAGATCCGCGATGCGCACCAGTCGCTGGAACGCCGCAAGTACCGCAATACCGAGGTGCTGCCGCTGTACGCGCGCCTGTCCAACCAGGACCAGGACCGGGTGTTCAACCCCGGCCCGAACCGCCGCATCGTGCTGGCCACGAATGTGGCGGAAACCTCGCTGACGGTGCCACGCATCCGCTACGTGGTCGATCCGGGCTTTGCCCGCGTCAAGCGCTACAGTCCGCGCAACAAGCTCGACCGTCTGCACATCGAGCCGATCTCGCAGGCCAGCGCCAATCAGCGCAAGGGTCGCTGCGGCCGTATCGCCGAGGGTATCTGCTACCGCCTGTACGCCGAGGCCGATTTCCAGGCGCGGCCCGAGTTCACCGATCCGGAAATCCGCCGCTCCAGCCTGGCCGGGGTGATCCTGCGCATGCTGCAGCTGGGCCTGGGCCGCATCGAAGAGTTCCCGTTCCTGGAAGCGCCGGACGAGCGTGCGGTGGCCGATGGCTGGCAGCAGCTGACCGAACTGGGCGCGATCGACGCCGAGCGGCGCATGACCACCATCGGCAAGCAGATGGCACGCCTGCCGGTGGACGTGAAGCTGGCGCGCATGCTGGTGGCCGCGCAGGCTGCCGGCTGCCTGCGGCCGATGCTGGTGATCGCCTCGTTCCTGGGCATCCAGGACCCGCGCGAACGCCCGCCGGAAGCGCGTGGCGCGGCCGACAGCGCGCATGCGCAGTTCGCCGATGGGCGGTCAGAGTTTGTCGGAGTGCTGCGCCTGTGGGATGCCTATCGGCAGGCCCATGAAGACCTGACCCAGTCCAAGCTGCGTGACTGGTGCGGCCGCCACTTCCTTGGCTTCCTGCGCATGCGCGAGTGGCGCGAGCTGCATCGCCAACTGCGCCTGCTGTGCGAGGAACTGGGCTGGAAGGAAGAAGCCAACGAGGCCTCGATGGCACCGCTGCTGGCCGGCAGCAGTGCACCGGCTCCGGCGCGCGATGACGCCGCTGCAGTGAAGGCCACCCGTGGCCAGCTGCACCGTGCCGCGCGCCTGGCCCGCGAAGGCAAGGCCGAGGCGGCCCCGGCGCCAGTGCCCGTGCGTGCGCAGAAGGAACAGGCACCGGTGGGCGGCGGTTTCAGCGAACGCGTGCGTGCCGCTGCGTACCAGACCCTGCATCGGGCGCTGGTGGCGGGCCTGCCGACGCAGATCGGCCACCGCACCGAGAAGGGTGACTTCCAGGCGCCGCGCCAGCGCCGCTTCCTGCCGTTCCCGGGCTCGGCGCTGTCCAAGCGTCCGCCGCCGTGGCTGCTGGTGGCCAATCTGCTGGATACGCAGAAGGTGTGGGGCATGACCCTGGCGGCGATCGAGCCGGACTGGGTGATCGCCGAACTGCCGCACCTGCTGCTGCGCAAGCACTTCGATCCGCACTGGTCGCGCGCGCAGGGCCAGGTGCTGGCCTCCGAGCAGATCAGCCTGTTCGGCCTGGTGCTGGCGCCGAAGAAGCCGGTGCACTACGCCCGCATCGCGCCGGGCGAGGCACATGACATCTTCGTGCGCCAGGCGCTGGTGACCGGCGAGATCAACACCCGCGCCAGCTTCGTGGCCGACAACCAGAAAGTGCTGGAGGTCGCCCGCGAAGAAGAAGCCAAGCTGCGCCGCGCCGGCATCGTCGCCGACGAGGACTGGCAGGCGCGCTGGTACCTGGACAGGGTGCCGCCGCAGATCCATTCGGCCGCGGGGCTGGATACCTGGTGGAAGGGGCTGGCGCCGGAACAGCGCAAGACCCTGCACTGGTCGCTGGTCGATCTGTTGCCGGGTGAGGGCAGCGAACAGGAGCGTTACCCGAAGTACCTGCCGCTGGGCCAGGCGCGCCTGCCACTGCATTACCGCTTCGAACCGGGTGCCGACGACGATGGCGTGACCTTGGACGTACCGCTGCACCTGCTCAACGCACTGGACCCGGTGCAACTGGGCTGGCTGGCGCCGGGTTTCGTCGCCGACAAGGCCTCGGCACTGATCCGCAGCCTGCCCAAGGCGATGCGCCGCAACTACGTGCCGGCACCGGACTTCGGCCGCGCGTTCTACGAGGCGTTCCCGCAGCCCAGCGCCGATGCCATTACCGGCGAACTGGCGCGCTTCCTGTCACGTGCGACCGGCGCAACGGTGACCGCGCTCGATTTCGAGCCTGGTTCGATCGAACCGCACCTGCACATGAACCTGCGGCTGCGCGACGAGCAGGGCAAGGTGCTGGCGACCTCGCGCGATCTGGACGCACTGCGCGCGAAATTCGGTGGTCGTGCCGGCGATGCGTTCGCTGCACGCGCTGGGCGCGAGATGGCCGCCGATGGCCTGCGCACGTTCCCGGCCACGCCGATTCCGCTGCAGGTACCCGGTGAAGCGGGCGTGCCGGCCTATCCGGCGCTGCTGGACGAGGGCGACAGCGTGGCGCTGCGCATCTTCGCCGATCGCCAGCAGGCGCAGGAGGCCCATCCGCTGGGCGTGCGCCGGCTGCTGGAGATTGCCCTGGCCGAGAAGGTGAAGCAGGCGCGCAAGCAGCTGCCGGTCGGTGCCAAGACCGGCCTGTTGTATGCGGCGATCGAGTCGCAGGAGCGCCTGCGTGGTGACCTGGTCGATGCGGCGATGAACGCGGTGCTGGCCGAGGGGCTGGAAGACATCCGCGATGCGGCAGCCTTCGAGCAGCGTCGTGAGCATGCGGCCAAGGCGCTGTTCGGCGAGGCCATGTCGCGGCTGAAGCTGGCCGAAACCATCCTGGCGCTGGTGGCGGAACTGAAGCCGATGCTGGAAGCACCGTTGATGGGTTGGGCGCGCGGCAATCTGGACGACATGGAAGCGCAGCTTGTCGGGCTGATCCATCCCGGCTTCCTGCGTGACACGCCGGCCGACGCGCTGGCGCAGTACCCGCGCTATCTGAAGGCGATGATCCTGCGTACCGAGCGTGCCAAGCGTGATCCGCCACGTGACCAGGCACGCATGCTGGAACTGCATCCGTTCCTGGAGGCGTTGGCAGCGGGGGAGCAGCAGGGACTGCGCGAACGCCCGCAATGGCAGGCGCTGCGCTGGGATCTGGAAGAGCTGCGGGTGTCACTGTTCGCGCAGGAGCTGGGTGCGCGCACCGGCATCTCGGCGAAGAAGCTGGCGCAGCGGGTGACCGCATTGCGCCAGGCGTGACGTCGTTGCTGCAGAGCCGAGCCCACGCTCGGCTCTGCAGCAACGTCACGGCGTTACTTGGTTCGGCGCACCTTCGGCTGGGTGTTCACGCCGTCGACCTTCAGGTACCACACGCCCATCACACCGGGCTTGATGCTGACGGCGGGGGACTGCTTGCGCACACCGGCCAGGGTGCTTGCATCGGTCTGCTCCCATTCCTGGCCGTTGTCCAGCACGTAGACGCGGCCTTTGCCGAAGCCGCGGAACTCGCCCTGCAGCACGCCGGTGATCGGCTCGCTGCTGCCGAAATCGAAGAAGCCGCGATTCTTCACGATCACTTCCTGACGGCCTTCCTCGCGCGCCGTTTCCCGTACGGCCGCAACCGCCTGGGTGGTGGCCGCTTCGACCTTGCCCTGCAGCCAGCGGTTCAGCGTGGCCAGTTCCTGCGCGTTGAGCTTGTCCAGGCCGGCCGCCTTGAACTCGGCCGGTGACATCTGCTGCTGCAGGTCACCCTCCACCACGCGCTGGGCCAGCGCAGGCGCCGACAGGGACAGCAACAGTGCGGCACAGGCCAGCAGCCGTAGGCGGAAACGCGGGACGATCGAGGACATGTCGGGACTCTCCTGGGTTTGCCCGCGAGTGTAGCGGCATGTCTTCATGCCGGGTGATGGTGGCCGCGGTGATTGTCCCTGAACGGCGCCGGCGCTAGTGTAGGGGCCTCTGTCTTGCCTGCTCGATGCTGTGAACCGCGCTTCCGTCCCCGGCCTGGATGCCTTGTTGAACCGCCCCTCGGCAGCCGTGCTGCCTGCTCCGCTGCGCCAGGCCCTGCGCGGGCACTGGGAAGCACCGGACTGCGACCATCAGATGCGCGCCAGCTGGTCGGTGCTGGGCGACACCCTCGACGCACTGGCGATGCTCTCGGCCGACGAAGGCGCGGTGGTCGCGGCCCTGCTGTTCGATCTGCCCGGCCTGCGCGCCAGCCTGGAGCAACTGCCGCTGGGCAATCACAAGGCCGCAGTGATCGGCCTGCTGGATGGCCAGGATGCGGCCGATCCGGTCTGGGCACTGCATGCCGGCCGTGAGGCCGGGCGCAACAGCGAGGGCCTGCGCCGCCTGCTGCTGGCGATCATCCGTGACCTGCGCGTGGTGCCCATCCTGCTGGCGCGGCAGCTGGCGCGCATGCGCGCGGCCGACAAGCTGGACGACGAGCAACGCCGCGCGCTGGCGCAGCTGACCCGCGACATCCATGCGCCGTTGGCCAACCGTCTGGGCATCTGGCAGCTGAAGTGGGAACTGGAGGACCTGGCGTTCCGCCACCTGGAACCGGAGACCTACCGGCGCATTGCGCGGGAGGTGGACGAAACCCGCATCGCCCGCGAGCGTTACGTCGAGAACGTCAAGAAGGTGCTGTCGCGCGAACTGGTCGCGCAGGGCATCAAGGCCGAGGTCAGTGGCCGCCCGAAGCACATCTACAGCATCTGGCGGAAGATGCAGAAGAAGCGGCTGGCGTTCGACCAGCTGTACGACATCCGTGCGGTGCGCGTCATGGTCGACGATGTCGCCGCCTGCTACGCCGCGCTGGGCGTGGTGCATGCACTGTGGGCGCCGGTGCCCAGCGAGTTCGACGACTACATCGCCCGGCCCAAGGCCAACGACTATCGCTCGCTGCATACCGCCGTGGTCGGCCCGGAAGGGCGCACCATCGAAGTGCAGATCCGTACCCACGAGATGCATTCGCAGGCCGAGCTGGGCGTGGCCGCGCACTGGAAGTACAAGGAAGGCGGCAAGGGCGCGGAGAAGTCCTTCGACCGCAAGATCACCTGGATGCGCCAGCTGCTGGAGCAGGCGCAGGACGGGCAGGGCAATGAACTGGCCGGGGCGCTCGATGCCGAGCTGACCGAGGACCGGGTCTATGCACTGAGCCCGAAGGACGAGGTGCTGGACCTGCCGCAGGGCGCCACGCCGCTCGATTTCGCCTACCAGGTGCACACGATGGTGGGCCACCGCTGCCGTGGTGCGAAGGTCAATGGCCGTATCGTGCCGCTGACCTACCGCCTGCGCAGCGGCGATCGCGTCGAGATCCTGACCGGCAAGGAGGCCGATCCGCGCCGCGACTGGCTGATGCCGGCCAACGGCTTCCTGGCCAGCAACCGCTCGCGCGAAAAAGTACGCAGCTGGTTCCACAAGCTCGACCGCGCGCGCAACGTGCAGGCCGGGCGCGAACTGCTCGAGCGCGAGCTGAAGCGTCTGGGCCTGCAGCATTCTGATCTGGCGGTGGCGGCGAAGAAGTTCCATGCCGACAGCGTTGACGACCTCTACATCCAGGTGGCGCTGGGTGACACCGGCCCGAACCAGGTCAGTCGTACCCTGCTGGAAGCCGAACGTGCAGCGAGCCAGCCGACGCCCGCGCCAGCCCTGCCGCGGCCGACCGCGCGCCGCGAGAACCTGGGCAAGTCCAAGTTCACCGTGCAGGGCGTGGGCAACCTGCTGGTGCAGCTGGCGCGTTGCTGCCAGCCAGTGGCCGGTGAACCGATCGTCGGCTACCTGACCCGTAGCCGGGGTGTCACCGTGCATCGTGCAGACTGTGCCGCGCTGGCCCGGCTGGCAGCCACCAGCCCGCAGCGCATCCTGCCGGTGGAGTGGGGCCAGGCCGGTGGCGGCTACGAAGTGGACGTGGTGGTCACTGCGGTCGACCGCCGCTGGCTGCTGAAGGACATCACCAACCTGATCGCCCAGGAAGACGCCTACGTGCTCGACATCCACAGTGACAACGTGCGCAACAGTGGCCGTGCCCACCTGCGCCTGCGCCTGAAGGTGAGCGACTACGGCCAGCTGTCGACCCTGCTGGGCAAGCTGGATGCGCTGCCCGGCGTGAGCGAGGCGCGTCGCCTCGGCTGAGCTTCACGCTGCCCCGGCTACCCTGCACGCATGGAACGCGAGCCTCCGCATCGCCCGCATGGCGCTGAACATCCTGCGCTGGACCGCGTCCGCCGCGAAGGCCGTTGGTGGTGGCTGCAGGCACGTCACGCGCGCCGGGTGTGGCGCTGGGCGCTGGTCGCGGCGCTGGCGGTGTTCGTGCTGCTGGTGCTGCTGCGCAAGCCGCTGGCCGACTGGTTCTGGGATGAGCCTCAGATTGAACAGTTGCTGGCCGAAGGCGATCGCGCACTGGCGGCTGGGCGGCTGAGTGCCGCCGATGGCAGTGGTGCGCGTGAGCGCTACCAGGCCGTGCTGGCGCTGGATGGTGATCGTCCGCAGGCCCGTGAGGGGCTGGCCCGTACCGGCGCCGCGGCCCTGCAGCAGGCCAGCGAAAAACTGCAGGCCAACGACCTCGAAGGCAGCGCGCAGGCGCTGGCACTGGCCCGGGAACTGCAGGTGCCGCAGGGCGATGCGGATGCCGTGGCACGCCAGCTGCAGGCCCGGCGCAGCGCAGGCGCCGGCATCGGTGCACTGCTGGCGCAGGCGCGCAACGCCTTTGCAGCGGGCCGGCTGGACGACGGTGACAGCAGCGCGCTGCCCCTGTTCCAGCGCATCCTGGTACTGCAGCCGGACAATCTTCCGGCGCTGGAAGGTCGCGAGGACGCACTGAGCGATCTGCTGCAGCAGGCCCGCATCCTGGCCGGGCGCGGCGAGCTGGCCGAGGCAGCCGCGATACTGCAGCGTGCGCGCCAGTTCGATGCCGGCCACGCCGATCTGCCCGCCAGCCAGGAAGCATTGGCACAGGCCGTCGACCAGCGCCTGCGCCAGGCCCAGCGCGCCTTGCAGCGTCGGCAGCTGGAATCCGCAGCGAAGGGATTCCTCGCCGTGCTGGCAGTGGCGGTTGATGATTCCAGTGCCCAGCGCGGCCGCGAACAGACCTTGCAGGCGGTGCTGGCACGCAGCCAGAAGCAGGCCGACGATTTCCAGTTCGAAGCGGCGCAGGCCGATGCCGCACTGGCAGCGGAACTGGGTGCTTCGCCGGCGGCGCAACAGCAGCTCGCGCAACGCCTGCAGCGCGCCCAACAGGCGCAGAAGGCGCTGCAGCAGCCGGCGGTCAGCAACACGCAGCGCGAGCGCCAACTGCGCGACCACCTGCGCAGGATCGAGCGCGCCGAACGTGCCGGGCAATGGATCAGCCCCCCCGGCCACAGTGCGTTCGACGCGTTGCGCGAAGCGCAGTCACTGGCGCCACGCGATGCACGGGTGAAGGCTGCCGCAGCGCGGCTGCTGCCCGCCAGTCGCCGCTGCTTCGACGACAACCTGCGGCAGAATCGCGTGCAGGCCGCAGGTGCCTGCCTGCAGGCGTGGCAGACCCTGTCGCCGACCGCGGCCGGGCTTCCCTCGGCACGCCTGCGCCTGGCCCAGCGCTGGCTGGCGATCGGCAGCGAACGGCTCGGCAATGGAGACCTGGCGTTTGCCGCACACGCCGCCGAACAGGCCCGGTTGCTGCAACCGGACCTGGCCGAGCTGCCGGCGTTCGAAGACCGCCTGCGCCGCGCCGGCGGTCGCCCGGATTAGGTGAAGAACACCCGCTGCACGGTCGCGCGGGCAGCGTCGAGGGAGAAGTGCTCTGCGATGTTGGCCAGGCCGGCGTCGGACAACTGCTGCCACAGCTGCGGATCCTGGTACAGGCGGACCACCGCATCGGCGAAGCCCGCCGCATCATCCGCCACCAGCACGTCCTGGCCCGGGTGCAGGTGCATTCCTTCCACAGCGCAGGTGGTACCTACCACCGGCTGGCCATGGGCCATGCTCAGGTTGATCTTGCCCTTCACGCCGGCGCCGAAACGCAGCGGCGCGATGGAAATGCGTGCGCCGTCCATGTAGGGCGTGATGTCCTCGACGAAACCGTGCATCTGCACGCCGGGTTGGCGTGCGGCCAATGCCAGCAGCGATTCCGGTGTGGCGGCACCGATGCAGTGCAGGCGTACCTCGGGCAGGCGGGCGCGGATGCCGGCAAAGACTTCGCCGATGAACCACTCCATGGCATCCAGGTTCGGCGGATGGCGGAAGCCGCCGACAAACACCAGATCATGGCGCTGTTCGAACGGTTTGCCGGCGCCGGCGACGTCGTGCAGGTTGGAGATCAGCTCCACCTGCACGGAAGGGGCGTCGGCCTGCAGCTGCTCGCGCTCGGCGGCACTGACCAGCACGGTGACGTCGCACTGCTCCATCACCGCCAGCTCGCTGGCGCGGGTACGCTCGGCGGCGCGCAGCAACCCGGCATCACCGGCGACTTCGGCACCACGACGTTCGCGCAGGTAGTGCAGGTCCACGGTGTCGAACACGGTGCGGGCCTGCGGCGCATAGCGCTTCAGCAGCGGCAGGCACTCGTGGGCGACATGGTGGCGGACCAGCAGCGCCACGTGGAAACGCGCACCGTGCGTTCGCAGCCAGCTGGCGACGCCATCGAGGAACGGCGCATACCAGACTTCCACGCCCATCCGCTGCAGTGCTTCGGTGGCGGCACCGCCATGTTCGCGGCGGGTGGGAACAAACACCACATGAGCGCCGCCCTGCAGCAGCAGGCGGATCAGGTTCACCTGGCGCAGTGACGCCGAATCGCGATCCGGCTGGGGTACTTCCTCGTCCAGGATCAACACCTGGCGTCGGCCACGCAGCAGCAGCGCGGGTGACGGCACTTCGCCCACCGCCGGATGGTGGGCCAGCTCGGTGGCCCAGCGGGCGGCGAAGATGGCCTGGTTGCGCACCTGGTAGGCCTTCACCCCGCTGCCGGTATCGGTGCCGTTGCTGGTGCCTTCATCGTGGATCACCCGGCTGGCTGGTTGCACCAGCACACGCAGGCCCTGGGCGCGAACGCGGAAGGCCAGATCGGTGTCCTCGTAGTACGCCGGCTTGTAACGGGTATCGAAGCCGCCCAGCTGCTGCCAGAGGGCGCGCGGCAGAATCAGCGCCGCGCCGGAGCAGTAGTCGACGTCGCGCAGGCTGGCAAAGCGTGGGTCGTCCGCCGCCTCGAAACGGCCGTAGCTCCAGCCGCTGCCGTTGGCGAAGATCACACCCCCTGATTCCTGCAGGCGGCCATCCGGGTACAGCAGCTGGCTGCCGACCAGGCCGGCGTCGGGTGTGCTGGCGAACGTGTCCAGCAGGGCATCCAGCCAGCCCGGCTGTGGCACCGTATCGTTGTTGAGCAGCACCACATAGCGGCCGCGTGCGCGCGACACGCCATCGTTGCAGGCCTCGATGAAGCCGCCGTTGTGCTCGCGCACCTCATAGCGCAGTCCGGCGACCTGCGGCATCCACTGCACGGTGGCGTCGCTGCTGCCGTCATCCACGACCAGGATCTCGCACGCCGCCAGCGGCGGATGTGCCGCCAGGGCGCGCAGGCAGGCCAGGGTATGGCCGACGTGGTTGTAGACCGGGATGACGATACTCACTTCCGGCGTTTCGCTGAACGGCACCGTGAAGGGGGCGAAATCCTGTGCCGGCGGCAGGAACAGCGGCGTTCGCGGCGCGGGAACGGCGCGCTGGGTATGCACGCGGATGCGCTGCCAGGTCGCCCGCCACCCACGGGTACGCAGGCTGGCCAGGCTCCGGCGGGCCAGGCCCGTGAGGCGGTTGATCAGGTATCGGATCTCGGCCAGGGACATCGCCATCCGGTTGCAACTCCAGCTTAAGCAGGGGAACCCGGGAGAATTCGCCAGCCGCAGCGGCTGGGGTAGACTCGCCAGACCCTACATTCTCGCATTCCCGTGCCCCGACGCTACGATTCCGACGACATCGACGATTTCGACGACGACGACCAGCAGGACAACGGCCCGCTGTGGCGGCGCCGGCTGATCACCTGGAGCATGGCTGCGGTCGCGTTGGGATTGGGTTTCCTCATTCCCTATACGCTGTACCTGAACCAGCAGGTGACCCAGCGTTTCGGCGAGCTGCGCTGGCAGATCCCGACGCGCGTCTACGCGCGCCCGCTGGTGCTCACCCCCGGCAAGGCGATGGATGCGTCCACGCTGAAGACCGAGCTGGCCGCCTCCGCCTACCGCGATGACGGCCAGGGCAAGGAGCCGGCCACCTATGCGGTGAACGGCGGGCGCTTCGTCATCTCCAGCCGCGGCTACAACGACGTCGATGGCCGGGTTGCCCCGCGCCGGCTCGAGCTGTCACTGGCCGATGGTGCGGTCGCCTCGCTGCGCGACGCCGACAACCGCAAGGCCTTGAAGGCCGCGCGGTTGGACCCGGCCCGCATCGCCACCCTGTACGGCCAGAAGCAGGAAGAACGCCGCCTGATCCGCATGGACGAGGCGCCGGACCTGCTGGTGACCGGCCTGCAGGCGGTGGAGGACAAGGACTTCAACCGCCACCACGGCATCGACCTGTCCGGCATCGCCCGTGCGGTGTGGGTAACCATCCGCTCCGGTGGCCAGAGCCGTCAGGGCGCCTCTACGCTGACCCAGCAGCTGGCCCGCAGCGGCCTGCTTGGCATCGGCAAGGAGCAGACGGTTACCCGCAAATTCAACGAAGTGCTCTACGCGCTGATCATGGAAGCGCGCTACGACAAGCGCACCATCTTCGAGGCCTACCTCAACCAGGTGTATCTGGGCCAGCGTGGCAGCCAGGCGATCCATGGCATGTCCTCTGGCGCCGAGTTCTGGTTCGGTCGCGACCTGCAGTCGCTGGAGACCGAGCAGATCGCGCTGCTGATCGGCCTGGTCAAGGGCCCGTCCTTCTACGACCCGCGGCGCAATCCGGAACGCGCGCTGGATCGCCGCAACTTCGTGCTGGGCAAACTGCACGAAGCCACGCTGATCGATGACGCCGAGTACCAGCGTGCGTTGAAGGCCCCGCTGGGCGTGCCCAAGACGCCGGGCCTGGTTGCCGCCAACCGCTTCCCCGCCTATGTCGATCTGGTCCGCCGCCAACTGGGTCACGACTATCCGGAATCTGCCCTGCAGGGCGCCGGCCTGAGCGTGATGACCGGCATGTCGCCGTCCGCGCAGGCCTATGCCGAAGGCGCGGTGACCCGCACCATCAAGTCGCTGGAGAGCAAGCGTCGCCCCGAACTGCAGGCCGGCATGGTGCTGACCGACGTGCACAACGGTGACGTGCTGGCGGTGATCGGCAGCCGTGAAGTGTCCGAGGTCGGCTTCAACCGTGCGATCGAAGCACAGCGCCCGGTCGGCTCGTTGCTGAAGCCGTTCGTGTACCTGCTCGCGTTGGCGCAGCCGGACCGCTACTCGCTGGCCAGCTGGGTCGACGATTCACCGGTGACCGTGCAGCTCGGCCGCGGCCGCAACTGGAATCCCGGCAATGCCGACAACCGCAGCCACGGCACCGTGCGCCTGATCGACGCGCTGGCGCATTCCTACAACCAGGCCACGGTGCGCGTGGGCATGCAGGTCGGCCCCGAGCGCGTGACCCAGCTGATCCACGTGCTGGCCGGCATCAAGGCCGAGGCGAATCCGGCGGTGATTCTCGGTTCGACCGACCAGAGCCCGTACGCGATGGCCCAGCTGTACCAGTTCCTCGCGTCCGGTGGCGAAATCCAGCCGCTGCATGCGGTGCGTGGCGTGCTCGATCCGCAGGGCAAGCTGCTCAAGCGTTACGACAAGACCCCGGCACCGGCCCAGGAAGGCGACTCGATTGCCGCCAACCTGATCAGTGTCGGCCTGCAGCAGGTGGTTGCCAGCGGCACCGCGCAGCGGCTCAACGCCGATGGCCTCGGCCGCCTGCAGCCGGCCGGCAAGACCGGTACCACCAACGATGGCCGTGACAGCTGGTACGCCGGTTACACCGGCGATCATCTGGCGGTGATCTGGATCGGCAACGACCAGAACGAGCAGGCCGGCCTGTACGGTGCCACCGGTGCGATGCGGGTGTGGTCGGGCATCTTCCAGCGCCTGCCGAGTGCGCCGCTGCGGGTCAGCAACAAGGGCCTGGACTGGCAGTCGGTGGCGCCGACCGGACTCAACAGCACGGATGAAGGCTGTCCGGGCGCGCGTCGTTTCCCGTTCGTGGTGGGCTACGCGCCGGCCTATGCACCGTGTGCGCCGGCGGTGTCGCCGAACGGGCAGGGTGCCGAAGGCGAGGGCGGTGGCTGGCGTAGCTGGTTCGGCCTGGACCGCAAGCCTGAGCCGCCTGCTGAACCTGCCGCGGCGCCCGCCGCCGCCACTCCTCCCCCGAGCCGATGATGCCGATGAACATGCGATCCCTGCTGCAGCCCCTGGCCCTGACCGGCCTCAGCCTGGCCCTGGCCGCCTGCGTCAGCAGCGCACCGCCGGTGGCCAAGCCGCCGGTTGATACCACCACGCCGGCACAGCGCCTGGCTGCGGTGGATGCGGCCGCAGGTCCGGACGACAAGGAGCTGTCGGTGCAGCCGCTGCGTGATTCGCAGGTGGAAGACCTGCGGGTGACCGCACAGACGCAGCGCCAGGCCAACGACCTGGCCGGTGCCGCCAGCAGCCTGGACCACGCGCTGGAAATCGTGGCCGGTGACCCGGCGGTGCTGCAGGAGCGTGCCGAGCTGGCGCTGCTGCAGGGCCAATGGGCACAGGCTGAGACGTTCGCGCGCAAGGCGGTGGATCTGGGCTCGAAGACCGGGCCGCTGTGCCGCCGGCACTGGGCGACGATCGAGCAGTCGCGTCTGGCGCGCGGCGAGAAGGAGAATGCGGTGTCGGCGCATGCGCAGCTGGAAGGCTGCACCGTGCCGGGGATCAAGCGGTACTGAGTTTCCGGCCAACGGCGCAGCCCCTCGTGGCTGGGCATACTGCGTAGAGTCGAGCTTGCTCGACTGCGGGTCGGCGAGGTGGGCCGGGCGGGTGAGCTGCGCAGGGGGCGCTGCAAGTACGTCCGTGTAAGCTCGGTCGCCGCATCCATGCGGCTCACGCCCCTGCGCAGCCCACCCG